>NZ_JBHJSJ010000002.1:0-122566 GCF_042268845.1 Kitasatospora sp. NPDC056273
CTGAGACCTGATGCCGAGCCGATTGTGGTGAAGTGGATGATCCTATGCTGTCGAGAAAAGCCTCTAGCGAGTTTCATGGCGGCCCGTACCCCAAACCGACTCAGGTGGTCAGGTAGAGAATACCGAGGCGTTCGGGTGAACTATGGTTAAGGAACTCGGCAAAATGCCCCCGTAACTTCGGGAGAAGGGGGGCCATTCCTGGTGACGAGTCTTGCACTCCGAGCTGGGGGTGGCCGCAGAGACCAGCGAGAAGCGACTGTTTACTAAAAACACAGGTCCGTGCGAAGCCGTAAGGCGATGTATACGGACTGACGCCTGCCCGGTGCTGGAACGTTAAGGGGACCGGTTAGCTTGGATTCGTCCAGGCGAAGCTGAGAACTTAAGCGCCAGTAAACGGCGGTGGTAACTATAACCATCCTAAGGTAGCGAAATTCCTTGTCGGGTAAGTTCCGACCTGCACGAATGGCGTAACGACTTCTCGACTGTCTCAACCATAGGCCCGGTGAAATTGCATTACGAGTAAAGATGCTCGTTTCGCGCAGCAGGACGGAAAGACCCCGGGACCTTTACTATAGCTTGATATTGGTGTTCGGTTCGGCTTGTGTAGGATAGGTGGGAGACTTTGAAGCAGCAACGCCAGTTGTTGTGGAGTCGTCGTTGAAATACCACTCTGGTCGTGCTGGATGTCTAACCTGGGTCCGTGATCCGGATCAGGGACAGTGTCTGGTGGGTAGTTTAACTGGGGCGGTTGCCTCCTAAAGGGTAACGGAGGCGCCCAAAGGTTCCCTCAGCCTGGTTGGCAATCAGGTGTTGAGTGTAAGTGCACAAGGGAGCTTGACTGTGAGACTGACGGGTCGAGCAGGTACGAAAGTAGGGACTAGTGATCCGGCGGTGGCTTGTGGAAGCGCCGTCGCTCAACGGATAAAAGGTACCCCGGGGATAACAGGCTGATCTTCCCCAAGAGTCCATATCGACGGGATGGTTTGGCACCTCGATGTCGGCTCGTCGCATCCTGGGGCTGGAGTAGGTCCCAAGGGTTGGGCTGTTCGCCCATTAAAGCGGTACGCGAGCTGGGTTTAGAACGTCGTGAGACAGTTCGGTCCCTATCCGCTGTGCGCGTAGGAGTGTTGAGAAGGGCTGTCCCTAGTACGAGAGGACCGGGACGGACGAACCTCTGGTGTGCCAGTTGTCCTGCCAAGGGCATGGCTGGTTGGCTACGTTCGGGAGGGATAACCGCTGAAAGCATCTAAGCGGGAAGCCTGCTTCGAGATGAGCACTCCCACCTCCTTGAGAGGGTAAGGCTCCCAGTAGACGACTGGGTTGATAGGCCGGATATGGAAGCCCTGTGAGGGGTGGAGTTGACCGGTACTAATAGGCCGAGGGCTTGTCCTCAGTTGCTCGCGTCCACTGTGTTGTTCTGAAACAACGACCCGCTCTTTTTGAAGAGCGTGCGGTTGACAGTTTCATAGTGTTTCGGTGGTCATAGCGTGAGGGAAACGCCCGGTTACATTCCGAACCCGGAAGCTAAGCCTTACAGCGCCGATGGTACTGCAGGGGGGACCCTGTGGGAGAGTAGGACGCCGCCGAACAATTCTTCAGAAGAACCCCCATCCGGGTCCCGGATGGGGGTTCTTCGCGTTTTCAGACTGTCTCATCGGTCGGTGTCACTTCCTCCACTCACAGGTGGTCCTAGGTCTACCTCGGTTTTGGGGTGCCATGGCCAGTGTGGGTGATGGACGGTTCGTGAAGACTGATGGAGGACGATCGGTACCGGCATCAGGAGCTTCCCGTGACAACAGTGAGTCGTACGAGCGGCGCGTCCGTACGTGCTCAGGCCCAGGCGGCCTTCAAGGCCGGCGGTGAGGGGCTGGCGCGGCTCGGTGTGGTGGTGTTGGCCGCGGTGCCGGGAGTGGTGCTGCCGGTGGGCGCGGCGATCTGCTCGGGGGCGGTCACGGCCCGGCTCCTGCAGTCGTACGACCTGGGCGTCTTCCTCTCGCTCCTGGTGGCAGCGACCGTCGGCGCCGTGGTGGCCGCGGCCAGCATCCGCCGTACCGCGAACCGCACCCGCGGCCAGCTGGAGCGCTGGTTCGGCATCCGGCTGCCGGTGGTCTACGAGCCCCGGCCGGAGCTGGAGCTGGACGGCCGGGGGCACTGGTGGACGGGCTACACCTACCACCGGTCGCGGACGGTGGCGAAGTACGTCCAGGTGGTCCACTGGGGCCTGCGGGACCGGACCACCCGCGCCGAGCTGCTCTGGCTGCTGGCGAACCCGTTCCTCGTGGTGGCCCTGGCCGGCCCGGTGGCCGTCCTGCTCGGGCTGGGCGTCGCCTACATCCTGGCCGGGCCGGTGCCGGCGGACGGGTTCGGCCCGTTGAGCAGCCGGATGGTGGCCGTCCTGCTGAGCGCCGTGCTCGGGGCCGCCATGATCGTCGCGGGCATACTCGCGGCACCGTACGCGGTGCGGGGGTACGTGGAGGCCGCCCGCCGGGTGCTGGACCAGGACGGCCGGGCGACGAACGCCCAGCTGACCAGGCGGGTGGCCGAGTTGACCGAGACCCGGGCGGACGCGGTCGGCAACCAGGCCGCCGAGCTGCGGAGGATCGAGCGGGACCTGCACGACGGCGCCCAGGCGCGACTGGTCGCGATCGGGATGACGCTGGGCACCATCGAGCACCTGATGGACACCGACCAGGAGGCCGCGCGGGAGCTCCTCGCCGAGGCCCGCCAGTCCTCGGCCCGGGCCCTCCAGGAGCTGCGGGACCTGGTGCGCGGCATCCACCCCCCGGTGCTCGCCGAGCGCGGACTGGGCGACGCCGTCCGGGCGCTGGCGCTGGACAGCGCCCTGCCGACCGAGGTGTGCGTGAGCCTGCCGGACCGGCCGCCGGCGCCGGTGGAGGCCGCCGTGTACTTCAGCATCTGCGAGCTGCTGGCCAACGCGGCCAAGCACTCGGAGGCGGAGCAGGTGTGGGTGGACATCCTCTACCGGGCCGGCTTCCTGCGGGTCACGGTGACGGACGACGGGGTGGGGGTGGCGGACCCTTCGCGGGGGACCGGACTGCGCGGGATCGAGAAGCGATTGGGTACCTTCGACGGTGTCCTCTCCATCGACAGCACGTCGGGCGGACCCACCACCATCACCTTGGAGTTGCCGTGCGAGTTGTCCTCGCCGAGGACCTCTACCTCCTTCGCGAAGGCCTGATCCGGCTGCTGGAAGCGCACGGCTTCACCATCGCCGCGGCGGTGGAGACCGGGCCCGAGCTGTTGGACGCGCTGCTGACCCACCGGCCGGACGTGGCCGTGGTGGACGTCCGGTTGCCCCCGACGCTCACCGACGAGGGCCTGCAGGCGGCGCTCAAGGCCCGTCGGGAGATCGCGGGCCTGCCGGTGCTGGTGCTGTCGCAGCACGTCCAGCAGCTCTACGCGCGGGAGTTGCTGGCCGACGGCACCGGGGGGATCGGCTACCTCCTGAAGGACCGGGTGTTCAACGCCGGGCAGTTCATCGACGCGGTCCGCCGGGTGGCGGCGGGCGGTACGGCGATGGACCCGGACGTGATCGCCAAGCTGATGCAGACCACCTCGCGCCGGCCCGGTCCGCTGCTGCGGCTCTCCCCGCGCGAGCGCGAGGTGCTGGAGCTGATGGCCGAGGGCTGTTCCAACTCGGCGATCGCCGCCCGCCTCTCGGTGAGCGACGGCGCGGTGGCCAAGCACATCGCCAACATCTTCGGCAAGCTCGAACTCGCCCCCGACGAGGACGCCAACCGCCGGGTGCTGGCGGTGCTGACCTACCTCAACGGCACGGCGGGGCAGACCGGCTGACGATCCGGCGGCGCCTCCGCTCCGACCCCGCGGGGTGCCGGGGGCCGGGTGCCGGGCCGCCGCACTGTGACACCCCAGGCTGTGGGCACGCTAAACACCTGTACGAGTAAACTCCGGTGAGCCGAGCCCGGAGGTTGCCCAGCCGTCCGGCGGCCCGACCAACGGGGTCCGGCGGCCCGACCAAACGGGACCCGGCAGCCGAGGCAGCGTACGGCAGCAGCCGACATCCAGGGGTTGATAGACGTAATGGCACGCCCAACGCTCACCAAGGCCCATCGGGGCCTGCTCGGCCTGGTCGCGGCCGGTGCCTTCATCATCTCGGGCATCGGCTTCGCGGGTTCGTACAACGCGGTGCGCGACCTGGCCGAGCAGAAGGGTTTTGGCGCCTTCTCCTACGCCTTCCCGATCGGTGTGGACGCCGGCATCGTCGTGCTCCTCGCGCTCGACCTGGTGCTGACCTGGCTGCGGATACCCTTCCCGATGCTGCGGCAGACCGCGTGGCTGCTGACCGTCGCCACCATCGCCTTCAACGCGGCCGCCTCCTGGGGCGACCCGCTGGGTATGGGGATGCACGCCGTCATCCCGGTGCTCTTCGTCGTCGTGGTCGAGGCCTCGCGGCACGCGGTCGGCCGGATCGCGGCGATCACCGCGGACCGCCACATGGAGTCGGTCCGGGTGATGCGCTGGCTCCTCTCCCCGGTGCCGACCTTCCGGCTTTGGCGGCGGATGAAGCTCTGGGAGCTCCGCTCCTACGACGAGGTCATCCGGCTGGAGCAGAACCGCCTGGTCTACCGGGCGCAGCTGCGCTTCCGGTACGGCCGCGGCTGGCGCCGTTCGGCACCGATCCAGGCACTGCTGCCGCTCAAGCTCGCCAAGTTCGGCGTGCCGCTGGACCCGGCGCTGCTCGACCGGCTCGACGACGACGGCCGGGCGCGCGACGTCAAGGAGGTGCCGGCGGAGCAGGAGACGCCGGGGGTGGCCCCGCAGGAGAACCGCGTCGCCGCGGCCATCGCCCCGGCCGCCGAGGCCCACGCCCAGCAGCCCCCGCACCCGCAGCAGGCACCGCAGGCCGTCCAGCCGGCCGCCCCGCAGGTCCAGCACGCCCAGCAGGCCCAGCCCGACCAGGTCCAGGGGCAGCCGCAGGCCCAGCCCGAGCAGCCGCAGTCGCCCGCTGCCGTCACCCCGCTGTCCGCCGAGGTCGCCGCGCCGATGCTCGCGAAGCTGGCCGCCGTCCGGCTGCGGGCCGCCCAGGAGCCGGACGCGGCGGCGGAGGCCGCCCCGCAGCCGCGCGGCGAGGAGCTGAACGTCTGGACCGAGCGCCCGGTCCGCACCACCGGCCACCCGACCGACGCCGCCCCGGGCGGTCGGGTGCCCGGGCAGGCCTCGCCCTGGTTCAAGCCCCCGCGCCCGGTCGCCGAGGAGCCCGCCTCCGCCCCCGCCCCTGCCGCAGCCGTCGCCCCGGGCCCGGCCGCCGAGCCCGCGCCCGGTCCGCAGGCCCAGCACCCGGTCGGCCCGCAGCAGCGGTCCGAGCAGTTCGAGCAGCCCGAGCAGCCCACCGGGCTCGCGCAGCCGGTCCCGGCCGCCGAGTCGGCCCGCGCCGAGCAGTCCGCGTTCTCCCCGGCGCCCGCGCGCCTCGACCCGGACGTCGCCTACGCCGCGCTCGTCTCGTACATGGACGCCCACAGCCACCAGCCCGACCCCCAGCGCCTCGCCGACTGGCTGACCAGGGAGTACGGCGTCACCGGCAAGGGACCGGACGGCTCGGTCCACCCCAAGGAGGTCGCCGACCTCTACCCGGAGCTGAACGAGCGCTACGCCGCCGCCGGGCGGGACTGACCGCCGCCGCCACCGTCCAGGGCTCGGGCGGCCATTGACGCCCGATCCCGCCGGAGCTACCTTCGCCTCAACAAACTGTTGAAGCGCTGGTTCGGCATGGGGAGTGCGGATGACACGGGTCGGGGTCGACGGAAACGGGCCGGCGGACGGGGCCTCCTTCTCCACCGGGGCCCGCGCCGCGGTGGAGGCACTGCTCGCCCCGGTCGACGCCGATCTGGCGCGCCGTTACCCGGGTGAGCCCGGGACCAGGCAGCCGGTGCACACCGTCTACGTCCCGGCCGACGCCTTCGGTGCCGACACCGTGCGGGAGTGGGGCCGCCGGGCCCTGGAGGCCTTCGACCGCCACGCCGCCACCCCCGCCGAACTGGCCCGAGCCCTCGGCGTCGCGGACGACGAGCTGCTCGCCGACGTGCACGCCCGGGTCCGCGCCAAGCTGCAGCGCGAGCCGGTCGAGGACCTGCGGATCGACTTCGAGGACGGGTACGGACCCCGCCCCGACGCCGAGGAGGACGCGGCCGCCGTCCGCGCCGCCGAACTGGTCGCCGCGGCGGTGGCCGAGGGCGGCGCCCCGCCGTACCTCGGCATCCGGACCAAGTGCATGGAGGCCGCCGTCCGGGCCCGCGGCATCCGCACCCTGGAGCTGTTCCTGGCCACCCTGCTGGCCAACGGCGGGCTCCCGGAGGGCCTGGTCCTGACCCTGCCCAAGGTGACCTACGCCGAGCAGGTCACCGCGCTGGTCCGGCTGCTGGAGGACTTCGAGGGCCGGGCCGGGCTGCCCGCCGGCCGGATCGGCTTCGAGATCCAGATCGAGACCACCCAGGCGATCCTCGGCCCGGACGGCCGGGCCACCGTCGCCCGGATGATCGAGGCCGCCGAGGGGCGCGCCACCGGCCTGCACTACGGCACCTTCGACTACAGCGCCGCCTGCGGCGTCAGCGCGGCCCACCAGAGCATGGACCACCCGGTCGCCGACCACGCCAAGGCGGTCATGCAGGTGGCGGCCGCGGGCACCGGGGTGCGGCTCTCCGACGGTTCGACCAACGTCGTCCCGACCGGCTCCACCGAACAGGTGCACGCCGCCTGGAAGCTCCACCACGGCCTGGTCCGCCGCTCGCTGGCCCGCGCCTACCACCAGGGCTGGGACATGCACCCGGCGCACCTGCCCACCCGCTACGTCGCCGTCTACTCCTTCTACCGCGAGGGCCTGGCGGCCGCCGCCGCACGGCTGGCCGCGTACGTCGCCAAGGCGGGCGGCGACGTGATGGACGAACCGGCCACCGCCCGGGCGCTGAGCGGCTACCTGCTGCGCGGACTGGACTGCGGCGCCGTCGACCTCACCGAGGTCACCGCGCTGACCGGCCTGGACCGCGGGCGGCTGAACGCCCTGGCCGGCCGCTGACCCGTCCGCGTCCGACAGTCGGGTCCCGGCCGTCGATCCTCCGGCTCGGCCGGCTCCCGGCCCCCGGCCGTTGATCCCTCCCGTCGTGCGCCAACTAGGCTGGCGGTGCCGCCCCGGTGTCCCGGGGCGCGCCGTCAGCCTTCACCGTCCTCGGGAGGACCCCCGCGCCATGTCCGCCACGCCGGAGCCCACCGCCAGGCCGTACCTCACCATCCGGCGGGCCGGCAGCCACGAGACCGAGATCAAGAAGTCCCGGTTCATCTGCCACCTCGCCCGGGTCACCGACGAGGAGGGGGCGCAGGCCTTCATCGCGGGCATCCGCAAGCAGTACTGGGACGCCCGGCACAACTGCACCGCCTTCGTGGTCGGCGACGAGCAGCGCCGCGAGCGCTCCAGCGACGACGGCGAACCCGGCGGCACGGCCGGGGTGCCGATGCTGGAGGTGCTGCGCCGACGCGGGCTGACCGACACGGTCGCCGTGGTCACCCGGTACTTCGGCGGGATCAAGCTCGGTGCGGGCGGCCTGGTGCGGGCGTACGGGAACGCGGTGTCGGAGGCGGTGGACGCGGTCGGCCTGCTGGAGCGCCGCCCGGTCGCGCTGCTCGCGGTGACGGTGGACCACGTCAGGGCCGGGCGGGTGGAGAACGACCTGCGGGCGGCCGGGTACACGGTGAGCGACCTGGCCTACGAGGCCGCCGGGGTGCGGATCGAGGTGGGGGTGCCGGAGCCGGACGTGGCGGACTTCCACACCTGGCTGGCCGAGGCGACCGGCGGTACCGCGGTGGCGGTCCCGGCCGGCCGTACGTACGTCGAGGTGCCGGTCTGACCCGAGGTGCCGCTCTGGTCGCCGGGGCGGGGGGTAGCTCCTGGGCCCCGGGGGTCGGACGATCCGTCGGACGGCCCGTGACCGGCCGTTTCCCGTAGCCCAGGCCCCGCGCCACGCGGAAGACCGCTTGAGCAGATTCACCCGAACGTAGTGTCGTAGCCCGGAGTTGGAACTTCCGCTCCGGGCCGTGGCGTTTCCTGGGCAAGGCTCCGGCAGAACCGGACGAAACCATCGATGGAGGACACAGGACCCCACCCCGCACCACGGAGGTATGCGCATGACCTCGGATCGGTCGACCTCGAATTCCCAGTCCGCGACGAACCCGACCTCGAACCGCCCCACGAGCCACTCGACGAACCACCCGACGAGCCGTCCGACCTCGAACCATCCGATCGCGAACCGCCCCGTCCCGAACCGCGTCCGCTCGCACGCCGCCGCAGACCTGCCCGGCCCCCGCGGCCCCGCGACGCCCTACCGGATGACGGTCACCACGGCCCTCACGCACGCCGAGGCCGTCGCCCTGGCCGACGAACAACTGGCCTGCTGGCTGAAGCAGGAGGGCTTCGAAGAGCCCCCGCCGGCCCACCGCGCCCCCGCCGAGCAGGGCACCGAGCCGGCTCCCACCGCCGAGCGCCTCCGCCTGGGCGAGCGCGTCCTGCTCGACCGCGATCAGGGTCCGCTGCGCGGCGGCCCGGGCGCCGGCCGGTACGACCGCCGCCGCCTGCGCACCCCGGCCCCGCACGGCACCCAGCAGCTCACCCTCACCGTGGCCACCGGTTCCGACGGCCCCACCTGGGTCCGGCTGGAGGCCGAGACCCACAGCACCGGCAGCGGTGTGCGCACCCCGTGCCGGGTGCCGGTGCCCGAACTCGCCCGCACGCTCCTCCCGCTGCTCGACGCCACCGACGGCCCGACCGCCGTCCACTCCGGCCCTCGGGTGATCACGGCCGACGAGGTCGACGCCCTGATCGACGAGCTGTGCGACCCCGAGCGCAGGCTGCCCACCGTGGTGGCCAGCGTCCCGGTGAACCTGCCGCTCGACAGCTGGGTGCGGGACGTGGTGGCCCCGCTCTGCCAGCAGCTGCCCGGCCTCGCCACCGCCTACGTGCTGGACCCCGGCGCCCGCACCGGGTTCAACGTCGCACTGGAGTACCACACCGTCTACGGCGGGGCGGTGCGCACCTACCTCCCCGAGGTCGACCCGGCCTCCCGGCAGGACAGCGCCCGACATCCGGTACTCGCCCGGGGCCGAATAGAAGAGGACCTGCGCCGCGCCGCCGGGCTGCTCGCCCGCGAGCCGCGCCGCCTGGCCGCGGAGCAGCCGCTGCCACCGCCGCTGGCGGCCGTCCCGGTGCTGCGCGTCCCGCCGCCGCAGCTCCGCCGGGACGCGGGGCAGACCGGGGAGCAGGCCGTGGCACACGCCACGGAGCAGGCCGTCGGTCAGGTGGCCGAGGAGACCGTCGAGGGGGCGCCCGCGGGCACCGCCGAGCAGGTCGTCGAACGGACCTCCGGCCCGGCCGCCCCGTACCAGGGCGTCGAGCTGGCCGCGCTCGCCCGGGAGGAGCAACAGGACCGCGCCGAGCAGCAGGCCAGGGCCGACGAGCTGGAGCGGGTCCGGCACACCCTGCGCGTGGAGCGCCGCGAACACCGGGAACGGGGCCAGGGCCGGGAGGGGCGCGACGGCCGGGACGTCCGCGAGGGGCGCCTCCGTTCCGGAGCCCGCGCCCTGACCGGGCGCCACTGCGTGGCGCCGGGCGGTGGACCGGTCGGCGGGCCGCACTCCGTGGTCCAGCCCCCCGACGGCTGCGGCACGCCCGACACCTTCACCGAACTCATGGCCAGACTGGGCGAGTTCCCGCTGGTGACCTTCACCGGTGACCAGAAGGTCGCGCTCGCCCTGGACGAGCTGCAGTGCGCCGGCGCCGGCTGGGCCCGGCTCGCCTGGGACGGGCTGACGGCACTCCAGGAGTACGCCGAGGCGGCCGTGCGCGGTGCGGCCGGCGGGGACTTCAAGCAGTGGTGCGAGCGCACCCCCGAGGGCTGTCACCGCTTCCCACCCCGCAAGGCGGTCCGCGGGGAGTCCCGGACGGTGTTCAGCCACACCAAGTGGAAGCGCGAGCGGATGCTGCCGGTGCCGGAATGCGTCGACTCCTCCCGGCGCGCGTTCATGGGCGCGCACCTGCGGATCGGCGGCGGCCGCACCGCGCCCCGGCTGCACTACCTGGACGACTGCTCCGGCAGCGGTCGGATCTACGTCGGCTACATCGGCCTGCACCTCACCAACACCCGGACCAACTGAGCGGCTTGGCTGACCGCCGCGCCCGTTCGGGGGACAATGTCCGGCAGGGGCGGGCCCACAGGTTCGCCGATCGCCCCGGGCAGGCGCCGGACGAGCATGGGGGAACGACGACCGATGCAGTACTCAGCAGACGGCCAGTCCGACGGAACCGCCACCGTCCAGTTCCCCCGGCCGGGCTTCCTCGCCTCGGTCTTCCGCGACCTCGGAGCCGAGAACGGCCAGGAGCCGGACGGCGCCGCCGCCGACCGCCCCCGTGGCGGTGCGACCGGTGACGGCCCGTCCGGCGACGGGCCGGCCGGTGACAGACCGGCCGACAACGGCCCCACTGGCAACGGACCGACCGGTGAAGGACCGTCCGAGCCCGGCCCCGGCGAGGCCGACCCGGACGAGGCCGTGGCGGCGCACGCCCGGGCCGCGACCCTGACCCACCACCGCACCCGCGCCGTCCAGGCCGAGCACGACCGGCTGGCCGACCTGCTGCGCCGCGCCGCGCTGCCCGTCTCCGCCATGGACTTCGAGAGCCAGCTGCGCCACTACCAGCCCCGCCCCTACCCGGCCGACGGCCCCGGCGGCGGCGCCGAGGAGGAGTCCGAGCCCCGCTGGCAGGACTTCGCGCCCGCCGAGCCGCCCGTGGCCGACCCGGAGGGCGGCCCGTCCCGCCGGCTGCTCGACTCCGGCTACCAGCGCGAGCTGGCCCAGGCCCGGCTCACCCACCAGCGCGCCCTGCGCGAGTGGCGCACCCGCCGGGCCGAGGCCGGCAGCCCGGCCGCCGACGAGTCCCGGCGCGCCCACGAGGCGGCCGAGGAGGCCCGGGCCCGCGCCGTGCGCGAGTACAACGAGAGCCTGGAGGAGTGCCGTCGGGCCTACCGGCTGGCCGAGCCGGCCGCCGTGGAGTCGCTGCTGGAACGGGCGCTGGCCGCCGCCGAGACCGCCACCCAGGACCTGCCCGCCCCGTGCCGGGCGGTCTTCCGCCCGCTCACCCGCACCGCCGTGCTGGACCTCGACCTGCCGCCGCTCGACCTGGTGCCCTCGCTCGCCGGCTACCGGCTCGCCCCGGACGGCGACATCCTCCCGGTGCCGCGCCCGCCCGCGGACCGGGCCACCGACTACCTGCGGCTGGTCGCCCGGCTCGCCCTGCGGGCCCTGCAGGCCGCCGACGCCGTGGACACCGACGAGATACTCGCCGGCGTCGTCCTCAACGGCTGGCTGCGCGATCCCGCCACGGCCGAGCCGCTCTGCCTGGTCAGCGTGGACGCCGACCGCGACGCACTGGCCCGCACCCGGCTGCTGCCGCCGGGCACCCCGTACGAGGAGCGCGACGACGAGGGCGTCTACGCCGACGCCGAGCAGGACGAGGCCCTGGTACGGCTGCGCCAGCTCGGCGCCGCCGTCACCCCGGACCCGTACGACCGGGCCGGTGTCCGGCCCGCCGCCCAGGCCGGGGCCACCGTGCCGGCCGCCGCCGACCTGTCCGCCAACGAGTTCGCCCAGCTGGTGCGGGACCTTCTGACCCGCGGCGGGATCGCGCAGTGGAGCGTCCGGCTGCGCGGCCCGGCCGGGCTGGTCGCCACCGGCGAGGGCGCCCCCGGCACCTCGCTGCCCGGCCGCTGGGTGGTGTGGGCCTCCCGGGACACCGGGTCGATCGGCGCCGAGCAGATCGAGACCCTGGCCGAGGCGGTCGGGGAGGAGTCCGCCGAGCGCGGCCTGCGGCTGACCACCGGCCGGTTCACCGAGGAGGTGCTGGACCTCACCGCCGAGGAGGGCCGCCGGCACATCCACCTGATCGACGGCGACGGCGTCCGCGAACTCGCCCACACCCACCTCGGCCTGCCGCTCGCCACCGGCGGCTGACCCGCCGCCCGCTCACCACATCGGCCCTGCTCAGCAGCCTTTGCCCACCGCCCCGTCCCGGCGGGTCGGCCCGTCGCCGGCCTCACCCGAACGGCCCATCCGTCGGGCGCCCCGGCAGGTCCGGGCCGAGGCTGGGGGAACGGCACCCCGGCCCCGGCACCCCCGGGTGATCACCGTCGAACGGGCGTCCGGTACGGTCGGCGGTCGGCCCGGCCACGGGCGGATCCCAGGGGGAGAGGAATGGGCAGAGCGCTCGGCGCACCACCCGGCGAAGGCCCCGGCGACTCGGCCGGACCTGTGAAGGAGCCGGACCGATGACCGCGGTACTGGTCGCCGCCGCGGCGTTCCTGATGACCCTGATCGGCGGTTTCGTCGCCCAGCGCACCCGCGACCGCCGCCACCTGGTGCTCGGCTTCGCCGCCGGACTGATGCTCGGCGTGGTCGCCTTCGACCTGCTGCCCGAGGCGCTCCACCAGGCGCCGGGCGAGGTGCACGGCGTGCCGCAGGCGCTGCTGCTGTTCGCGGCCGGCTTCCTCACCATCCACGTGATCGAGCGCGCCGTCGCGATCCACCGCGGCCACGAGGGCGAGTACGCCGCGCACTCCCATGGCCACCACCACGGGGACGCCCGCTCCGCCGGGCACCAGGGCGTCGGGCTGACCGCCGCACTGGCCCTGGTCGGGCACAGCGTGATGGACGGCTTCGCGATCGGCGCCGCCTTCCAGGCGGGCACCACGGTCGGCACGGTGGTGGCCATCGCCGTGGTCGCGCACGACTTCGCCGACGGCTTCAACACGTACACGATCACCCGCCTGTACGGGAACAACCGGCGGCGGGCGCTGACCCTGCTCGCCGCGGACGCGGTGGCCCCGGTGTCCGGCGCGGCGATCACCCTGGCGTTCACCATCCCGGGGCACCTGCTCGGCCTCTACCTGGGCTTCTTCTCCGGATTCCTGCTCTACCTGGCGACCTCCGACATCCTCCCCGAGGCGCACAGCCCGCACCCTTCGCGCAGCACCCTGCTCTGCACCGTGGCCGGGGTCGGCTTCATGTGGCTGGTGATCGGCTTCGCGGGCTGAGGCCCGCACCGGTCCTCGCCCTCGGACCGATCAGCCCGGCGGTCGGGCGACCGGCCGCCGCGGCCCTCAGCCCGGAAGCCGCCCCCAGCACTCCCGCATCGAGGCCAGCGCCTCGGTGATGGCCGGCCGCCGGGAGGCCTGGGAGCGCCAGAGCGCGAACACCCGGCGGCCCGGCTCCGGCGCCACCCGGCGGCCCGCCACCCCGGGCGGCAGCGGGCCCCGCCCGAGCCTCGGCACCAGGCCCATCCCCAGACCGGCCGCGACCAGCGCGATCTGCGTCTCGAACTCCCCGACCTGGTAGCGCACGTCCGGCTCCTCGCCGGCCTCGCGCAGGGTGCGGACCAGCCAGTCGTGGCAGATGTTGCCCGGTGGCACGCTGATCCAGCGCTGCCCGCACAGCCGCTCCACCGGCACCGGGTCGAGCGCGGCCAGGTCGTCGTCGGCGGGCAGCAGCAGGTCCACCGGGTCCGTGCCGAGGTCCATCCGGGAGACCCCCTCCTGCACCGGCAGCGGCACGGTCGGCCAGTCCTGCACCAGCGCCAGGTCCACCTCGCCCCGGGCCACCAGCTCGGCCGCCGGGTACGGGTCGCGCTCCAGCAGCCGGACGTCCAGCTCCGGGCAGCGCCGCCGCAGGTCGGCCAGCGCCCCGGGCATCAGTCCGCGGGCACCGGACGGGAACGCGGCCACCAGCAGCCGCCCGACGGCCTGGCCGCGCTGTTCCTCCAGCCGCACCTCGGCCTGCTCCACCAGCCCCAGCACGGTCTGCGCGGTGACGGCCAGCTCGCGCGCCGCGTCGGTCAGCACCACGCCGCGGCCCTGCCGCTCCAGCAGCACCGTCCGGGTCTCCCGCTCCAGCTTGGCGATCTGCTGCGAGACCGCCGAGGGCGTGAAGCCGAGTGCCGCGGCCGCCCCGCCGACCGAGCCGTGCACCGCCACCGCGTGCAGCGCCCGCAGGCGCCCCAGGTCCATCATGCAGCGATACTAAAGCGTCCCCTTCAGAATTCATCGCTGGTGCTGAACGGTCCGGCGCGACCATGCTCGACCCATGACCGCGACAACCGCCGCCGCTCCGAGCGGCCGGAACAGCATGAGCAGTACAGGCAGCACGACCGGCACGACCGGCACCGGCGGCCGGGGCGGCATGAGCCCCCGCCACATCGCCCTGGCCGTCCTGGTGGCCGCCGTCTGGGGCCTCAACTTCGTCCTGATCCACGTCGGCCTGGACAACTTCCCGCCGCTGCTCTTCTGCGCCCTGCGGTTCGCCGTCGTCGCGGTGCCGGCGGTCTTCTTCGTCGGCCCGCCCAAGGTGGCCTGGCGCTGGGTGCTGGCGGTCGGCGTGGTCCTCGGGGTGGTCAAGTTCGGGCTGCTCTTCCTCGGCATGCACGCCGGGATGACGGCCGGGCTCTCCTCGCTGGTGCTCCAGGGGCAGGCCGGCTTCACCGCGCTGTTCGCCGCCGTGCTGCTGCGCGAACGCCCCGGCGGGCAGCGGCTGGCGGGCCTGGCGGTCGCCTTCGCCGGCATCGCGCTGAGCGCCTGGGACCAGGGCGCCGGCGGCCCGCTCGGGGCCTTCGCCCTGGTCGTCCTGGCCGCCGTCGCGTGGGGGCTGGCCAACGTGCTGACCCGCAGGGCCGCGCCGCCGGACGCGCTGCGCTGGATGGTCTGGGTCAGCGCCGTCCCGCCGCTGCCGCTGCTGGGCCTGTCCCTGCTGGTCGAGGGCCCCGAGGCGGACCTGCGCGCCCTGCGCGACATCACCCCGGCCGGACTGGGGGCGATCGGCTACGTCGGGCTGGTCTCCACCCTGCTCGGCTTCGTCGCCTGGAGCTTCCTGCTGCGCAGCTACGACGCGACCGCCGTCGCGCCCTACTCGCTGCTGGTGCCGGTGTTCGGGATGTCCTCGGCCTGGCTGCTGCTCGGCGAGCGGATCAGCCCGACGGCCGCCGCGGCCGCGCTGCTGGTGATCACCGGGATCGGGATCACCGCGCTGCGTCCCGGTGCCGCTACCGCCGTGGCGGCCCGGCTGCGAGGAAGCGGGCCTCGGCGGAGCGCAGCACCCGCAGCAGCACCTCCTCGTCGGCGGGGCTGACCTCGCCGAAGTACTCCTGGGCCACCTCGTCCCGGACCTGCCCGATCCGCTCCACCGCCGCCCGTCCGGCCTCGGTCAGCAGGATCCGCACCGCCCGCCGGTCGGCCGGGTCGGGGCTGCGCTCGACCAGGCCGGCCTCCTCCAGCGCGTCGACCACGGTGGTCGCCGAGCGCGGGGCGATGTGCAGCTTGTCGGCGAGGTCGCTCAGCCGCATCGCGTGGTCCGGCGTCTCGCAGCCGGGCACGTGGGCGAGCGTGCGCAGGGCCCGGGCCTGGCCGGGGGTGATGCCGTACGGCTCCAGCCGCCAGCCGGTCTGACGGCGGATCCGCTTGATCGCCCTGGTCATCGCGTCGGCCAGCTCGGCGGCGGTGCCCGGGGCGCCGGGCCGGGGGCCGGGGGAGGGGTCCGCCGGTTCGTCGGTCGGCGTGGTGGTCATCGGCGGTCTCCTCGGCTGGCGTCCGCCCAAGGGTAGCCGTCGGTCCGGGGCCCGTGGCGGGCGGCGGAAGACGATCGCGGAAATATGTTGAGCTTGGCTCAGTATCTGGGTTAGCGTTGCTCCCAAGTGAGGGAACCCTAAGTTCCCGTCCCCGACCAATGGAGGGCCCATGCCCCGCTCCGAAGCCCGCGTCGCCACCGACCGCCCGGGCCGTTACGCCAAGCAGCTCACCGCCCACATGGGGCGCAAGATCGAGGCCGTCTACTCCGAGGAGACCGGCCGCGGCACGATGGTCTTCGGCGCCGGCACCGCCACCCTGGAGGCCCAGCCGGACGCGCTGCTGCTCACCGTCGAGGGCGAGCGCGACAAGCTGCCCGGCCTGGAGGACGTCGTCGGCCGCCACCTGGTCCGCTTCGGCGCCCGCGACGAACTCGTCATCGAGTGGCACCGGGACAACGGCGAGCCCGGCCTGGTTCACCGCAACGAGGACCCCGAGGCCTGACCGCCCCCGGCACCCGGCCCGGGCAGCCACCGGGCCAGCGGCCACAGCACCAGGACGGCCAGGCACCCACTCGCCACCACGTCCAGCAGCCAGTGGAAGTCGCTCCACACCAGACCCGCGCCCACCCCGAGCGACAGCAGCGCCGCACCCGCCGCCAGCCCCCGGGCGGCGCGCGGCCCCGCCACCCGGGCCAGCAGCAGCGCCGCCACCCCGTACGAGATCGCCGCGGTCGCGGTGTGCCCGGACGGGTACCAGCCCCACTGGCCCGCCGCCAGCGGCTCCCCGAGCGGACCGGGCCTGGCGAAGGCCGACTTCGCCGGGACCACCAGCAGCGGGATCAGCACCGAGGTCAGCGCCGCCACCGGCAGCGGCAGCCACCAGCGCCCGGCCCCGGCCCGGCGCCCCCGCCAAGCCGCCAACGCGCCGGCCAGCAGCAGCACCGGGACCGCCGGGACGCCGCCGCCCAGGTCCGACAGGAAGTGGCCGAGCCGGTCGAGCAGCGCGTCCGGGACGTCCCGGTGGGCCGTACGGACGGCCCGGCGGACCGAACGGTCCACGCCGAGCAGCGGCCCCTCCACCGCGACCTGCCAGGACACCACCACCAGCAGCACCGCCGCCGTCACCGGGACGGCCACCGACCGGGCCACCCGGCCCAGGACGACGGACAGCCGCCCCGGAGCAGGGGGGAGAGCTCCGGGGCGGCCCTGATGATCGCCGTTCCGTGCGCCCCGGGGGGTGTGGGTCGGACGGTCGGTCGATCGGCCTTCGGTGTGCGCCGGCCCTCCCGGGCCGACCTGGTCGTCCTCGTTCGGCACCCGCGGAACCGGCCCCGGAGGGGGCCCCGCGGACGGCCGCGCCCATGGCTGAGGCTCGCTGTCCATCTGCGATGACACTACGTCAACAGCCCTTCCGCGCCGAGCGCCTTCAGCGATTCCGCACACCATCTTCACCCTGCGCGGGGCAACCTCGGAGGCGCCCCGTCGATCATGCCCCGGCCGCCCGCGCGACGCGCCCGGACAACCGAACGGCCCGTGCGGACCAGAGGTCCCCACGGGCCGTTCAGCGCTGTCCGGACAACCCTCCGGAAGGGGGTTCACGACCTGACGGGCGACACCGCTCAGAGAGCGGCGAACGCGCCCTCCAGGATGTCCAGGCCCTCGTTCAGCAGGTGCTCCGGCATGACCAGCGGCGGCAGGAAGCGCAGCACGTTGCCGTAGGTGCCGGCGGTCAGCACGACCAGGCCCTCCGCGTGGCACGCCTTGGCGATGGCCGCGGTGACCTCCGCGTTCGGCTCCTTGCCACCCGGCTTCACCAGCTCGACGGCGATCATCGCGCCGCGGCCGCGGACCTCGCCGATGATCTCGTACTTCTCCTGCATGGCCCGCAGGCGGCCCAGCATGATCTCGCCGATCCGCTGCGCCTTGCCGTTGAGGTCCTGCTCCTTCATGGTCTCGATGGCACCCAGCGCGGCGGCACACGCCACCGGGTTGCCGCCGTAGGTGCCACCCAGACCACCGGTCTGCGCGGCGTCCATGATCTCGGCGCGGCCGGTCAGCGCGGACAGCGGCAGACCGCCGGCGATGCCCTTGGCGGTGGTGATCAGGTCCGGGACGATGCCCTCGTCCTCGCACGCGAACCACTGGCCGGTGCGGCAGAAGCCGGTCTGGATCTCGTCCGCGACGAACACGATGCCGTTCGCCTTCGCGAACTCCACGATCGCCGGCAGGAAGCCCTTGGCCGGCTCGATGAAGCCGCCCTCGCCCTGGATCGGCTCGATGATGATCGCGGCGACGTTCTCGGCACCGATCTGCTTGTTGATGGTGTCGATCGCCTGGGCGGCGGCCTCGGCGGCGGCGTTCTCCGCACCCGTCAGCCAGCGGTACGGGTAGGCGACCGGCACCCGGTAGACCTCGGGGGCGAACGGACCGAAGCCCTGCTTGTACGGCATGTTCTTCGCCGTCAGCGCCAGCGTCAGGTTGGTGCGGCCGTGGTAGCCGTGGTCGAACACCACGATGGCCTGGCGCTTGGTGTAGGCGCGGGCGATCTTCACCGCGTTCTCGACGGCCTCGGAGCCCGAGTTGAACAGCGCGGTGCGCTTCTCGTGGTCACCCGGGGTCAGCTCGTTCAGCTGCTCGGCGACGGCCACGTAACCCTCGTACGGGGTCACCATGAAACAGGTGTGCGTGAAGCTGGCCAGCTGCTCGGTCGTCCGGGCCACCACGGCCTCGGCGCTGTTGCCGACATTGGTCACGGCGATGCCGGAACCGAAGTCGATCAGCGAGTTGCCGTCCACGTCCTCCAGCACGCCGCCGTTGGCACGGGACACGTACACCGGCAGGGTGGTGCCGACACCGGCCGCCACCGCACCCAGCTTGCGGGCGTGCAGCTCCTGCGACTTCGGACCGGGGATCGCGGTGACCAGGCGGCGCTCCTGCGGGAGCGGCGTTGCGGCGCTCATGGGGTATCTCCAGACTTCTCGGCTCGGTGCTTCGCAGGCTACGGCCGCCCTCCCCACCCCGGCACGCGCCACTCGGTAGCAGTGCGCCGTCCGACTTGTCCGGCACGGCCAGCGCGGGTGGCGCGACTACCCGCAGGCCGCGCTCCACTACCCTGAGCGCGGGCGTGTCGCCGGTACGGCGGCATGGGTATGGCGGCACCGACGGCGGTCGGGCCGGGCGGGCGGGCGAGGGAACGGGACCGTACATGGCACAGGACGGGGCACACCACCACGGCGAGCGCACCACCACCAGACCCCCGACCCCCCTGCCCCACCAACGGCCCGCGGCGGGCTCGGACGGGGCCTTCGACCTTCCGGTGTGGGTGGCGATTCCTCGGCCGGAGGCAGCTCCCGGGATTTTCCGGCAGGGCTACAAGTGGACCGATCCCACCGAGGCGGAGGAGGCGAAGGTTCCGACCGGGCAGCTGCTGTGGCGTGCCGTCCTGAACCTTGTCGCCACTGTCGCGACCTACTACATCGGTACGTTCGTGCTCGTGTGGGTGGTGGGACTCCTCGGAGGGTTCGCCGGGACGTCGCCGGAGCAGTTCAACACCGTCCAGGTCCTCATCAACCTGGTCACCATCGGTTGCGCGGCCGCGGTGTTCTGGCGTACCGGCCGGTGGCGCGAGGTCGGCCGCCGGTTCCTCACACGTTCCGGGTGGCGGAGGAACGTCGCTCCGGTCCTTGCTCGGGCGATCACCCACGAGGGGCCCGCCCCGGCCAGGCCTGCTGGCGGCGCTGAGCTGTTGCCCGCCGCCGACCCGTGGTTCGCCCAGCGATCTGGCGGAGCGTCGGCAGCGGCCGAGAAACTGGACCACTCGAAGGCCGGGGACGTCGACTACGTCCGGATCCAGCGGGCGTGGGAGTCCGCCCAGGCCGATGCCGTCTTCCTCCCCGCATTCGTCGACCAGGTGCTCGCACGCGGTGCTGCGGCTTTTGCGCATCCCTCGGAGGCCCGGGACCTGGCGACCAGGAAGGCCTGGCACGACCTGCTGCTGCAACAGGTGCGGCTCGGCACGACGCAGGACGTGGTGAAGAACCCGCACGGCCACCGGTCGACCGGATTCGCCTTGGACCCGACCGTCTTGGGGACGTCGCTGCTGGCTGTCGGCCCCGCCGGAACCGGCAAGACGGCTCGACTCGCCCGTCCCGTCACGGAGGCCCTGTGCCTCCAGACATTGGCTGGGACGGCATGCGTCGTAGTGGTCGGCGCAGCGGACGCGGACCTCGGCCCGGACGACTGGTACGACGTGGTGATCGCCCCGGGCGAGCCGGGTTCGGTCTACGGGTTGGACCTCTACGGAGCGACGCAGGATCCCGACGAGGCAGCCGCCAGACTCGCGGACGCGTTGCTGCCGGACGAACTGATCGCGCGCGCGGAGAGCGCCCGGACGACCCTTCAACAGGTGGTTGGACCGTTCAGCACCGCCTACGGGCGCTACCCGGGGGTCCGGGAACTGCGGGCGCTTCTCTCCGGGGAGCCGGGCGTGATGGAACCGCTCGTCAAGGCTCTTCGGACAACGGGTCGGTTGTCGGTCTACGAGCGGGACCTCGAGTACCGGCAGCGGCATCAGGAGCGCGCCGATGACCCGGGGGTCCTTCTTGCGGACCGCTTGGCACTGCTCGACCGGCCGGCGTTCGAAGGAGCCTTCGCCACGGACGGCACAGGCCGTCTTCCCTTCGCCATGCGTGCGCTCGACCACCCTCTCCGGGTTCGGGTGAAGCTGCCCGAGCGGAGCCACCCGGAGGCGTCCCGGATCCTCTCCCGTCTCGTGGTGGGACAGTTCGTCGTGGCGGCAGCCGGCCGCGAGGACCGCTCTCTGTTCGCCGGACTTGTGGTGGACGATGCGTCCGCCGCACTGGATGCGAACACCGTTCGCGGCCTCCAGCGGATGCGGGGAGCCAATGCGGGCGCGGTGCTGCTGCTCCGCACCCTGATGGATCTGCCGGAATCGCTGAGGACCCCCTTGTTCGGGGCGGTGGGCTGTCGGATGGTCTTCCCCGGTATCGCTCCCTGGGACGGGAAGTTCTTCTCGGAGGCGTGGGGTACGCACGTCGTCCACGAGACGGAGGTCACCCACACCCCCGACACCTCCGGTGGGGTGATACGGCGGGCGGGGCGGGTCGGGCGGAAGGCGTTGTCGGGGACGACGGCGCAGACGGAGTCGGTGACGACGCGGGATGTGGAGCGGTTGCGGTGGTCGCCGTCGGATCTGGCGCACGCGTTGCCGGCGGGGCATGCGGTGGTGTCGTTGACGGCGGTGTCGGGGGAGCAGGTTCCGCCGCTGCTGGTGGACCTCAGGGGCTGAGGGCGGGCGGCGGGGGAAGTCGCCTTCGAGGTGGATTCGGCAGTGCGGGTTGTCCGGGGCGTCCATAATGAAGGGGAGAGACCCTCACCAGTCCCACGTCCCTCTCCTCGCCCGGCCGCAACGGCGCGGTCAGGTCGATCCTTCGAAGGTGCCATGCCCCCCACACTCGCCTCCGTCGTCCGCAACACGTCGCTCCATCTGACGGTCCTCGCCGGTGCGGATCACCTGGAGCGGCCGGTCCGCTGGGTGCACACCAGTGAGCTGGACGACCCGACGCCGTTCCTGGAGGGTGGTGAGCTGCTGCTCACCACCGGTATCAAGCTGGGCCGTACGGCGGCGCAGTTGCAGGCGTACGTGCACCGGCTGGCCGACGCGGGGGTGGTCGGGCTGGGGCTCGGGGTGGGGTTGTCGCACACGGAGGTGCCGCAGCCGCTGGTGGACGCGGCGGCGCAGCGCGGGCTGCCGTTGCTGCGGGTGCCGGAGCCGACGCCGTTCATCGCGATCAGCAAGGTGGTGTCGGCGGCGCTGGCCGCGGAGCAGTACGAGGCGGTGACGACCAGCTTCGAGGCGCAGGAGGAGCTGACCCGGGCGGCGCTGGGCAAGGACGGCACGACGGCGGTGGTGCGCCGGCTGGCGGCCCGGCTGGGTGGCTGGGCGGCGCTGTACGACGGGTCGGGCGCGCTGTCGGTGGTGGCGCCGGACTGGGCGGCGCGCCGGGCTGGGCGGCTGGCGGCGGAGGTGGACCGGCTGCGTCGGCGTCCGGCGCCGTCGAGTGCGGCGTTGCAGGGGCGCGCGCCGGGGATAGACACGGCGGACGAGGACTACGTGGTGGTCCAGTCGCTGGGGGCGGACCGGCGGGCCCGGGGTTTCCTGGCGGTCGGGACCGAGGACCGGATCACGCCGACCGAGCGGTACGTGCTGAACGCGGCGGTGGCGCTGCTGACCCTCACCCTGGAGCGTTCGCGGGAGCTGCGGCAGGCCGAGGAGCGGATGGGCGCGGCGCTGCTGCGGATGGTGCTGGCCGGTGAGGTGGCGACGGCCCGCCAGGTGGCGGTGGGGCTGTTCGGGGGGCTGCCGGAGGGGACGATACGGGTGCTGGTGGCCGGGGCCGGTCCGGCCAACGCGGATGCCGCGGAGGCGCTCGGGGAGCTGGGCGACCGGGCCGAGCAGGCGGGTGCCCGGGTGGGCGAGAAGCTGCTGGTGGCGCGGGAGGACGGTGCGCACGGGCCGCGGCTGATGGTGCTGGCGCTGGACAACGGCGCGGTGCACCGGGCCTGTCTGGGCGCGGTGGAGGAGCACGAGGGCCTGTCGCTGGGCGTCTCGGCGCCGGCCGCGCTGGAGGAGGCGGGGACGGCGAACGCGCAGGCGGAGCGGGCGCTGGCGGTGGCGCTGCGCGGTGGCCGCCGGTCGGTGGACCACGAGGAGGTCGGCGCGGGGTCGCTGCTGCCGCTGCTCGGCGAGGACGCGGTGACGGCCTTCGCGGAGGGGCTGCTGCGGCCGTTGCGGGAGCACGACCGGACGGCCCGCGGGGATCTGGTGGCCTCGTTGCGGGCGTGGCTGTCGCGGCACGGCCAGTGGGACGCGGCGGCGGCGGACCTGGGTGTGCACCGGCACACGCTGCGCTACCGGATGCGCCGGGTCGAGGAGCTGTTGGGCCGGTCGCTGGACGACACGGACGTGCGGATGGAGCTGTGGCTGGCGCTGCGCTCCGGCGAGGAGTGAGGCGCCGGCGGGGCGTGGGGTTCCGGCGGCCCGCGGGGCGCCGGTAGGACGCGGTGGAGTGGCCCCGGGGGCGAACGCTCCTAGTCGGCCAATCCGGTCGGCGCGCCGCCGCGCCTACCCTCAAAACCGGGTCCCACGTCCGTGGGCCGTAGGACAGACGAGGAGAGGGCCGGTACCACGGTGACCACCACGTACGATTTCTGGCTCGCCGGCCGCCGGGCGAGCGGTGACGCCGACTTCGAGGTGCACAACAGCTGGGACGGCCGTCTGGTCGGCAAGGTGAGCATCCCGACCGAGGCGCAGGTCGAGGAGGCGCTGGACGCCGCCGTGGCCGCGCTGCCGGTGTTCGCCGCCACCCCGGCGCACCAGCGTGCCGCCGCCCTGGACCACGTGGCCAAGCGGCTGACCGAGCGCACCGAGGAGCTCGCCCAGCTGGTCAGCGCCGAGAACGGCAAGCCGATCAAGTGGGCCCGCGGTGAGATCGGCCGCGCGGTGTCGGTCTTCCGCTGGGCCGCCGAGGAGGCGCGCCGCACCAACGGCGAGACCATGCGGCTGGACACCGACCCGGGCGGCGTGGGCCGTTTCGCGGTGGTGCGCCGTTTCCCGCGCGGTGTGGTGCTGGGGATCGCCCCGTTCAACTTCCCGCTGAACCTGGTCGCCCACAAGGTCGCCCCGGCGATCGCGGTCGGCGCCCCGATCATCCTGAAGCCGGCTCCGTCGACCCCGCTGTCGGCGATGGTGCTGGGCGAGATCCTGGCCGAGACCGACCTGCCGGTCGGCTCCTGGTCGATCCTGACCGTGCCGAACGACCGGATGCCGGCCCTGGTGCAGGACGAGCGCCTGCCGGTGATCTCGTTCACCGGTTCGGACAAGGTCGGCTACCAGATCATGGACTCGGTGCCGCGCAAGCACTGCACCCTGGAGCTCGGCGGCAACGCCGCGGCCGTGGTGCTCGCCGACTGGTCCTCGGAGGCCGACCTGGACTGGGCGGCCACCCGGATCGCGATGTTCGCGAACTACCAGGGCGGCCAGTCCTGCATCTCGGTGCAGCGGGTGATCGCCGACGCCTCGGTGTACGACGCGCTGGCGGAGAAGGTCGTCGCCAAGGTCAGGGCGCAGGTCACCGGTGACCCGGCCGACGACGCGACCGACGTCGGCCCGCTGATCGACGAGAACGCCGCGAAGCGCGTCGAGTCCTGGGTCGAGGACGCGGTCGCCAAGGGCGCCAAGGTGCTCACCGGCGGTACCCGTGAGGGTGCGACCTACGCCCCGACCGTGCTGGCCGACCTGCCCGGTGACGCGATCCTGGCCAAGGCCGAGGTGTTCGGCCCGGTGCTGTCGCTGCACAGGGTGGACGGAGTGGACGAGGCCTTCGCGGCCGTCAACGACTCGGCGTTCGGTCTCCAGGCGGGCGTGTTCACCCACGACCTGCAGACCGCCTTCCGCGCCCACCGGGAGCTGGAGGTCGGCGGTGTGATCATCGGCGACGCGCCGTCCTACCGTGCCGACCAGATGCCGTACGGCGGCGTCAAGGACTCCGGTGTCGGCCGTGAGGGCGTCAAGTACGCGATGGACGACTACACCGTCGAGAAGGTCATGGTCCTGACCGGTCTCGACCTCTGAGGCCTCTGAGACCTCAGAGACCTCTGAGATCGCCGGGGCTGTGAGGCCCCTGACCGACGCGGTGTCGTCGTAGGCGGGAGGGCCCGGTTCGCCGAACCGGGCCCTCTTCGCGTTCGCGCCCCGGCGCGGGCTCAGCCGTCGTGTCCGGCGGCCGCCGCGACCGCCTCCTCGACGGTGGCGTTCCCGGCGACCAGCTCCAGGGTCAGCCCGGCGGTGCCCGGTTCGCGCAGCAGGGCGGCCAGGACGGCGGCGACGTCGGCCCGGTCCACCGCGCCGCGGTCGACGGAGGGGGCGAGCCGGACCAGGCCGGTGCCGGGGCCGTCGGTGAGCCGTCCGGGGCGCAGCACCGTCCAGTCCAGAGCGGTGCGGGCCCGGACGGCGTCGTCGGCGGCGCCCTTGGCCCGCAGGTAGGTCTCGAAGACCTCGTCGGCGGGGAAATGGGCCTGGGCGTCGGCGGCCATCGCCGAGACCATCAGGTACCGGCGGACCCCGGCGAGTTCGGCGGCGTCGGCGAGCAGCACGGCGGCGTCCCGGTCGACGGTGTTCTTGCGGGCGGCGCCGCTGCCCGGTCCGGCGCCGGCGGCGAAGACCACCGCGTCGGCGCCGGTGAGCAGTGCGGCGAGCCGGGTGGCGGTGGCGGCCTCCAGGTCGAGCAGCAGCGGCTCGGCGCCGGCGTCGACGAGGTCCTGTGCCTGTTCGGGGCGGCGGATGATCCCGGCGGGGCGCTCGCCGCGGGCGGCGAGCAGCCGTTCCAGGTGGAGCGCGATCTGTCCGTGGCCCCCGGCGATGACGGTACGCATGGTCCGACGGTAGTCCGAAGGGTCGGAAGTCGTCCTGGGGAGTGCCGCGAACAGGACACAATGGGCGCATGACTTCGCTCGCCCACCCGCAGCTGCGTTTCACGCCCACCGTGGCGGACCCCTCCGGCCCCCGGGAGCTGGTGATCCTGGGTTCCACCGGGTCGATCGGTACCCAGGCCATCGACGTGGTGCTCCGCAACCCGGACCGTTTCCGGGTGGTCGCCCTGTCGGCGGCGGGCGGTCGGGTGGAGCTGCTCGCCGAGCAGGCGGTGCGGCTGGGCGTGCACACCGTGGCGGTGGCCGATCCGGCGGCCGTCCCGGCGCTGCGCGAGGCGCTGGCCGCGAAGGCGGCGGGCGGTGCGCTGCCGACCGTGCTGGCGGGCCCGGACGCGGCGACCGAGCTGGCTGCCCTGGAGTGCCACTCGGTGCTGAACGGCATCACGGGGTCGATCGGCCTGCGGCCGACGCTGGCCGCGCTGAAGGCGGGCCGGGTGCTGGTGCTGGCCAACAAGGAGTCGCTGATCGTCGGCGGTCCGCTGGTGAAGGCGGTGGCGAAGCCGGGCCAGATCGTGCCGGTGGACTCCGAGCACGCGGCGCTGTTCCAGGCGCTGGCCGGCGGTACCCGGGCCGAGGTGCGCAAGCTGGTGGTCACCGCGAGCGGCGGCCCGTTCCGCAACCGCACCCGTGAGCAGCTGGCCGGGGTGACCCCGCAGGACGCGCTGGCGCACCCGACCTGGGCGATGGGCCCGGTCGTCACGATCAACTCGGCCACCCTGGTGAACAAGGGCCTGGAGGTGATCGAGGCGCACCTGCTGTACGACGTGCCGTTCGACCGGATCGAGGTCGTGGTCCACCCGCAGTCGGTGGTGCATTCGATGGTGGAGTTCACCGACGGTTCGACCCTGGCGCAGGCCAGCCCGCCGGACATGCGGATGCCGATCGCGCTGGGCCTGGGCTGGCCGGACCGGGTGCCGGACGCGGCCCCCGCCTGCGACTGGACCAGGGCCGCCACCTGGGAGTTCTTCCCGCTGGACGACGAGGCCTTCCCGGCGGTCGAGCTGGCCCGTGAGGTGGGCACCCTGGGCGGTACCAACCCGGCGGTGTTCAAC
Organism: Kitasatospora sp. NPDC056273; assembly: GCF_042268845.1. Taxonomy (NCBI): domain Bacteria; kingdom Bacillati; phylum Actinomycetota; class Actinomycetes; order Kitasatosporales; family Streptomycetaceae; genus Kitasatospora; species Kitasatospora sp. NPDC056273. The sequence continues at coordinate 26,188 of NZ_JBHJSJ010000002.1, forward strand.
GCGGCCAACGAGGAGTGTGTGGAGGCGTTCCTGAAGGGCCGCCTCGCTTTCACCGGAATCGTGGACACTGTTGCCAAGGTCGTGGCCGAGCACGGTCAGCGGGACGGCGCTCCGGCGGCGGGAACTTCCCTGACGGTCGAGGACGTCCTGCACGCGGAGGACTGGGCGCGCGCCCGGGCCCGCGAGCTGGCGGCCGGCTGACGGTCGACCGACGACCCCGATTGCGGTAGGACGAGACGATGAGCGGAGCGGCATGACGGAGGACCAGCGGTGGCAACGGTTTTGACGGTGGTCGGCATCCTGGTCTTCGTCATCGGGCTGCTCGTCTCGATCGCCTGGCACGAACTCGGCCACCTCTCCACGGCCAAGCTGTTCGGCATCCGGGTGCCCCAGTACATGGTCGGCTTCGGCCCGACCCTCTGGTCGCGCCGGAAGGGCGAGACCGAGTACGGCATCAAGGCGATCCCGTTCGGCGGGTACATCCGGATGATCGGGATGTTCCCGCCGGGCGAGGACGGCCGGATCACCAAGCGCAGCAGTTCGCCCTGGCGCACCATGATCGAGGACGCCCGCGAGGCCTCCTACGAGGAGCTCCAGGAGGGTGACGAGAGCCGGCTCTTCTACACCCGCAAGCCGTGGAAGCGCATGATCGTGATGTTCGCCGGGCCGTTCATGAACCTGGTCCTGGCGTTCGGGCTCTTCCTGACCGTCATGATGGGCTTCGGCGTCTCGATGACGGTGCCGACCATCGGCTCGGTCGCCCAGTGCGTGGTCAAGGCCGGCCAGCCCACCGACACCTGCCCCGCCGACGCGCCCAAGACCCCGGCCAACGAGGTGGGGCTGCGCCAGGGCGACAAGGTGCTCTCCTTCGACGGCGACCGGATCCGCGACTACGACCAGCTCCAGGCGGACATCCGGAAGTCGGCCGGCAAGCAGGTGGCGATCGTCGTGGAGCGCGGTGGCGAGCGGCTCACCTTCACGCCCACCATCGCCGTCAACGACGTGCAGAAGTACGACGGCAAGGGCGTGCCGCTGAAGGGCCAGACCGTGCAGGCCGGGTTCCTCGGGTTCACCCCGAAGAGCGAAACCGTCCAGCTCGGCTTCGGGCAGTCGGTGGACCGGATGTACGACATGGCCGAGAACGGGGTGAAGTCGCTGGCCGCCCTGCCGGGCAAGATCCCCGGGCTCTGGAACGCCGTCGTCGGCGACGCCCCGCGCGACCCGGACTCCCCGGTCGGCATGGTCGGCGCGGCCCGGGTCAGCGGCGAGGTCTTCTCGCTCGACCTGCCCGCCACCCAGCGGATCGCGTTCTTCGTGAACCTGCTGGCCGGCATCAACCTGTCGCTCTTCCTCTTCAACATGCTGCCGCTGCTCCCGCTGGACGGCGGGCACATCGCCGGCGCGGCCTGGGAGGCGGTCCGGCGCCGCTTCGCACAGCTGTTCAGGCGGCCCGACCCGGGCCCGTTCGACGTCGCCAGGCTGATGCCGGTGGCGTACGTGGTGGCCAGCATCTTCATCGGCTTCACGCTCCTGGTGATGGTCGCCGACCTGGTGAACCCGGTGAAGATCAGTTAGGGCGTTCGGGTACCACGGGTGTGCTGGGCGCCGTTGCGGTGCCGTACCGTGGAGGCCGGGTGCGCGATCGTCAGCGCGCCCGGCCTCGGCCGTGTCACGGCCGGGCGGTCGACCACACCTCAACCCCGGGGAACCCTGCGCACATGACCGCGATCTCGCTCGGTATTCCGTCCCTGCCGCTCAAGCCGCTGGCCAAGCGCCGCTACTCCCGGCAGATCATGGTCGGCAACGTGCCGGTCGGCGGCGACGCCCCGGTCTCGGTGCAGTCGATGACCACCACGGTCACCTCCGACATCAACGCCACGCTGCAGCAGATCGCCCAGCTCACCGCGTCCGGCTGCCAGATCGTCCGGGTCGCCGTGCCCACGCAGGACGACGCCGACGCGCTGCCGATCATCGCCAAGAAGTCGCAGATCCCGGTCATCGCGGACATCCACTTCCAGCCCAAGTACGTCTTCGCCGCGATCGACGCCGGCTGCGCCGCGGTGCGCGTGAACCCGGGCAACATCAAGCAGTTCGACGACAAGGTCGGCGAGATCGCCAAGGCCGCCAAGGACGCGGGCGTGCCGATCCGGATCGGCGTCAACGCCGGCTCGCTGGACAAGCGCCTGCTGGAGAAGTACGGCCGGGCCACCCCGGAGGCGCTGGTCGAGTCGGCGCTGTGGGAGTGCTCGCTGTTCGAGGAGCACGACTTCCGCGACATCAAGATCTCGGTCAAGCACAACGACCCGGTCGTGATGATCAACGCCTACCGCCAGCTCGCCGCCGCGTGCGACTACCCGCTGCACCTCGGCGTGACCGAGGCCGGGCCGGCCTTCCAGGGCACCATCAAGTCGGCGGTCGCCTTCGGCGCGCTGCTGGCCGAGGGCATCGGCGACACCATCCGGGTCTCGCTCTCCGCCCCGCCGGCCGAGGAGATCAAGGTCGGCAACCAGATCCTGGAGTCGCTCGGGCTGCGCGAGCGCGGCCTGGAGATCGTCTCCTGCCCGTCCTGCGGGCGCGCCCAGGTGGACGTCTACAAGCTCGCGGAGGAGGTCACCGCCGGGCTGGAGGGCATGGAGGTGCCGCTGCGGGTGGCCGTCATGGGCTGCGTCGTGAACGGCCCGGGCGAGGCCCGGGAGGCCGACCTCGGGGTCGCCTCCGGCAACGGCAAGGGCCAGATCTTCGTCAAGGGCGAGGTCATCAAGACCGTTCCGGAGTCGAAGATCGTCGAGACCCTGATCGAGGAGGCCCTCAAGCTCGCCGAGCAGATGCAGGCGGCGGGTGTCGAGGCGGGGGCGCCGACCGTGGTCGCCGGGGAGTGAAGGGCCGCGGGGGGAGCGGCCCCCGCGCAGCGTGTTTCCGACAGCCGTAGGTTGTCCTGACCGTGCGGGAGCGTCCGCGCGGTGTTTTCCGGAAGCGGGGCCGTCCGTTCGCGGACGGCCCCGCGGCCGTAGCCGGGTGGGGCCACGGAGTAGGGTGCGGCCAGAGTCGTCTCAGTGAGGTGCTGTCCCGATGCTCGATCGCGGTGTGATGCTCCCGAGCTCCTTCCAGGCCGCCCGGGCCCTGGCCACCACCCGCGTGCTGGAGCCGCCGGACCTGCCGGAGGCCCTGGAGATCCTCCACCGCGACCCGGTGGCCAACGCCTTCGTCGCGACCAGGGTCGAGGCCGTCGGGCTGGACCCGTGGCGGCTCGGCGGGGAGATGTGGGGCTGGTACGACGGGGACGGCGTGCTGGGCGCGCTCTGCTACGCCGGGGCGAACCTGGTCCTGGTCGACGCCGGGCCGGAAGCGGTCGCGGCGTTCGCGGAACGGGCCCGCCGCCAGGGGCGGCGCTGCTCCTCGATCGTCGGGCCGGCGGCGGCCACGGCGGCCTTCTGGGCGCTGCTGGAGCGCAGTTGGGGCCCGCCCCGGGACGTACGGGCGCACCAGCCGCTGATGGCGACCTCGGTGCCGTCGGCGGAGATCGCGCCGGATCCGCTGGTGCGGAGGGTGCGGCGCAACGAGGTCGAGACCCTGATGCCGGCCTGCGTGGCGATGTTCACCGAGGAGGTGGGGGTGTCGCCGCTCGCCGGGGACGGAGGGCTCCTCTACCAGGCCCGGGTGGCCGAACTCGTGTCCACCGGACGGTCGTTCGCGCGGTTCGGCGAGGACGGGCAGGTCGTCTTCAAGGCGGAGATCGGGGCGGTGACGGAGGGGGCCTGCCAGATCCAGGGGGTCTGGGTCGCTCCGGAGCACCGGGGGCGGGGGCTCTCCGAGACGGGGATGGCGGCGGTCCTGGAGGTCGCGTTGCGGGAGGTGGCGCCGGTGGTGTCGCTGTACGTCAACGACTTCAACCTGCGGGCCCGGGCCGCGTACCGGCGGGTGGGGTTCCAGGAGGTCGGGGCGTTCATGAGCGTGCTGTTCTGAGCGGCCCGTTCGGGCCGCGCGGGGCGCTGTTGGGATCTTCGGCCGCGCCGCGGGGCCGCTGGTAGTAACGTCCGGAGCATGGATCAGCTGACCGGGGTGACGATCGGGGCCATCGACCTCGCGGACTGGGCGCCGCAGGCGCTGGAGGTCCAGGCGGTGGCGTTCGGGCTGACGCCCGAGGAGGTCGCGGTACGGCTGCACATCGTGGGGCGGCACGCCCAGCAGCCGGGGGTGATCGCGCTCGGGGCGATGAGCGGGGGGCGGCTGGTCGGGTTCGGGTACGGGATGCCCAACCAGCGGGAGCACTGGTGGAGCACGGTGATCGAGCCCTACCTGGCCGCCCGCGGGTACGGGGACTGGCTGGACGGGGTCTTCGCCGTCACCGAACTGCACGTGCTGCCGGAGTTCCAGGGGCAGGGGGTCGGCTCGCGGATCATCCGGACGCTGTGCGAGGGGTCGGGGCTGGAGCGGAGCATCCTCTCGGCGATCGACGCGGAGACGCCGGCGCGGCGGCTCTACCGGGCGCTGGGGTACCGGGACCTGGCGCGGGCGGTGCGGTTCCCGGCGACGGACCGGCTGTACGCGGTGATGGGGGCGCCGTTGCCCCTGCGGGGGGCCGGGAGGTAACTGCCCTCGGGGCGGGGGGAGTTGGCGGTCCCGCGGGTCAGAGGGTGTCGGCGAACTCGAGGTAGAGCTCGGCGTCCTCGCGGCGGTCCGCGGTGAGGGCGCGGAGCGCGAGGTCGACGGCGCGGAAGAGGGTCCAGCCGCGGAGGCGGTCCTGGTCGACCTCGAGGGCTTCGGAGAGCCGGCCCAGGCGGCGGCGGACGGCGGCGGGGGCGCCGGGGGAACCGAACAGGGTGTCGGCGCGGTCCAGCGCCAGCCGGGCCAGGTCGTAGGCGCGTTCGCCGGCCAGCGGGCGCGGGTCGACGGCCAGCCAGGGGGCGCGGTCGGCGGCCAGGACGTTGCCGTGGTGGAAGTCGCCGTGCAGGAGGAAGGACTCGTCGGCGGAGCCGGCCAGGTCCCGGGCGGTGTCCAGGGCCTCGGCGATCAGCGGCCGCGCCTCGGCGGCGACGGGGTGGGGGAGTTCCGCGAGACGGGCGGCGGCGTCGACCCGCTGGGAGAGCGCGGGGAACGGGTGGCCCTCGGGGAGCTCCGTCCAGAGGCGGTGCAGCAGGCTGGTGGCCTCCAGCATGGCCTTGGGCTCGGCGAGGGAGCGCAGCGGGATCCCGCCGTGGAGGCGTTCGAGCAGCAGGACGCCCTCGGCGGGGGCGGAGTCGAGCAGGAGGACGGCTCCGCGGCCGGCCCAGTGGGCCAGGGCGGTGTGCTCGTGGACGGTCTCGGGGGTGGGGAAGCCGACCTTGAGGACGGCGGGGGAGAGGTCGTCGCGGTGGACGTACGCGACGAGGCTGAGGCTGCCGCCGGGGTCGAGGACCCGTTCCAGGGTGAGGTTCCAGGCGGCGAGGTGGGCGGCGGTCCTGGCGGGGAGGGTGGCGAGCCAGGGGTGGGCGGCTTCGCCTTGGGTGGCGGTGACGCTGTGCGTCAGCCAGGTGGGGACGGTGATGGTGGGTTCGGCTCCCGACATGGGTCCATTGTGGGGGGGGGGGGGGGGGGGGGCGCCGGGGGGGGGGGGGGGGGGGGGGGCCCCCCGGGGGGGGGCCGCTCCGGGGGCTGGATGATTTTCAGACTGCCAACCCTGGAGGTGGGGCGTTCAGACCGTTGGCAGTCTGAAAATCACCCGTCACGCCCCTCTCCGCGGCCACCCCCTGCGCCACCCCCTCCCGCAGCGCGTCCCTCTCGCGGGGGGAGGGGCGGGTGGGTGGGGGTGGGGGAGGTGGTCTTGGTGCGGGTGGGTGGGGGTGGGGGAGGTGGCCCTGGTGCGGGTGGGGTGGGTGTGGTGTGGGGTGGGGTGGGTGTGTGTGGGCGGTGGGTGGGGGTCAGGTGGTGGTGATGTCGGCGAGGGTGCGGAAGACGAGGGCGGTGGAGGTGGCGCCCGGGTCCTGGTGGCCGATGCTGCGTTCGCCGAGGTAGGAGGCGCGGCCCTTGCGGGCCTGGAGGGGGATGGTGTCGCGGGCGCCCTGTTCGGCGGCGTCGGCGGCCGCGGCGGCCGCTGTGGGGAGGTCGGCGCCGGTGGCGGCTGTGGCGCGGAAGGCGGCGACGGCTGGGGTCCAGGCGTCCACGATGGTCTTGTCGCCGGGGGCGGCTTTGCCGAGGAGGCGGATGGCGTCCAGGCCGGCGGACAGGGCCTCGGCGACGGCGGCCGGGTCGGCCGGGTCGGGCAGGGCGGCGCCGATGGCGCGGAAGGCCTTGCCGTAGAGCGGGCCGGAGGCGCCGCCGACCTTGGAGATGAGGGTGGTGCCGGTCTTGGTGAGGACGGCGCCGGGGCCGGCGGGCTGGAGGCCGTCCAGGGCGGTCAGGGCGGCGGCGAAGCCGCGTTGGAGGTTGCTGCCGTGGTCGCCGTCGCCGATCGCGGAGTCCAGGTCGGTGAGCCGGGCCCGCTCCTTCTCGACGGCCGCGGCGATCGCGCGGACCCAGGCCTCGGCCAGCGGGGTGTCGAAGTCCATCGTGCGTCCTCCTCAGGCCCGCTTGAGGGCGGGGGTGTCGACCGGGGCGTCCCAGAGTTCCAGCAGCTCGGCGTCGGCCTTGGTGAGGGTGAGCGAGAAGCCCGCCATGTCCAGGCTGGTGACGTAGTTGCCGACCAGGCTGCGGGCCACCGTGATGCCGCGCTCGGCGAGCCGGGCGGCGACCTCGCCGTAGACCACGTACAGCTCCAGCAGCGGGGTCGCGCCGAGGCCGTTGAGCAGGGCGATCACCTCGTCGCCCGGGGTCAGGTGGTGGTCGGTCAGGATGGTGTCGACGACCTCGGCGGCCAGCTCGCGGGCCGGGCGGAGCTTCTCGCGGCGGCGGCCGGGCTCGCCGTGGATGCCGACGCCGACCTCGATCTCGTCCTCGGGCAGGTCGAAGCCGGGCTTGCCGGCGGCCGGGACGGTGGCCGCGGTGAGCGCGACAGCGAAGGAGCGGGAGGCGGCGTTGACCCGCTCGCCCAGGGCGGTCACCTCGTCCAGCGGGGCGCCGCGCTCGGCCAGCGCGCCGGCGGTCTTCTCGACCAGCACGGTCGCGCCGGTGCCCCGGCGGCCGGCCGTCCAGGTGGAGTCCTCGACCGCGACGTCGTCGTTGACCAGGACGGTGCGGACCTCCAGGCCCTCCTCGGCGGCGAGTTCGGCGGCGAGCTCGAAGTTCATCACGTCGCCGGTGTAGTTCTTCACGACGAAGACCACGCCGGCGCCGGTCTCCACGGCCTTGGCGGCGGCCAGCATCTGGTCCGGGACGGGCGAGGTGAAGACCTCGCCGGGGCAGGCGGCGTCGAGCATGCCGGGGCCGACGAAGCCGCCGTGCAGCGGTTCGTGGCCGGAGCCGCCGCCGGAGATCAGCGCGACCTTCGGGCCGGCCGGGCGGGCGGCCCGGGTGATCACCCGGTTGGGGACGTCCACCGTCAGCTCCGGATGGGCGGCGGCGATCCCGGCCAGCGCGTCCTCCAGGACGCTCTCCGGGGTGTTGATCAGCTTCTTCAACGCTCTTCGCTCCCTTGGTGACCTGGGTGACCTGGGTGAGGACGCCACGGCCGGCGACGCCGTAGCCCCGACGCTACGCCAGACGGGGGTGGTGGGCACGGGGTGCGACACGCGGGATTCCGATCACTCTCCCGGAGTACCTGGTTCCGGCCGTAGGGTCGGCCGCATGAGTGAGAACGTGGGCATTGTTCTGGTCTCGCACAGCGCCCGGCTCGCGGAGGGGCTGCGCGAGCTGCTCGGCGAACTCGCCTCGGACGGCGTGCGGGTGGTCGTCGCGGGCGGCACCGAGGACGGCGGGCTCGGCACCAGCTACGACCTGATCGCCGGGGCGATCGCGCGGGCCGACGCCGGGGCGGGCGTGGTCGTGCTGCCGGACCTCGGCAGCTCGGTGCTCACCGCCGTCACGGTGCTGGAGGACGAGCCGCGCCCGGGCGTGCAGCTGGTGGACGCGCCGTTCGTGGAGGGAGCGGTGGCCGCCGCCGTCACCGCCTCGACCGGGGCGGGCCTGGCCGAGGTGGTCGCGGCGGCCGAGGACGCGCGCGGGTTCCGGAAGCTCTGACGGCCCGGTGTCCGGGCGTCGTCCAGTGCCCGCGGCTCACTTGGCGTCCGCGTAGCAGTCCACCACCGCCGTGCTGAGCGGGAAGCGCACCGGGGTGTCGCCGAACACCAGCCGGCGGGCCTCGTCGGCCGCCTCGGCGACGGCGGCGGCCACCTCGTCGGCGAGGTTGGCCGGGGTGTGCACGATCACCTCGTCGTGCTGGAAGAACACCAGGTGCGGGCGGTCCTCCGGGCCCGCGGCGGGCAGTTCGTTCAGCCGGCGGCGCAGGGCCGCGAGCAGGGCCAGCGCCCAGTCGGCGGCGCTGGCCTGGATGACGAAGTTGCGGGTGAAGCGGCCGCGGGCGCGGGCGGTGCGGCCGCCGGCCTCGCCCGCGCCCTCGCCCTCGGTGAGGTCGAGGAAGTCGGCGGAGGCCGGCGGGCAGACCCGGCCGAGCCGGGAGGCGACCACGCCGCCGTCCTCGCCGGTGCGGGCGGCGGCCTCGACGTAGCCCATCGCGGCCGGGTAGCGGCGGTGCAGGGTGTTCAGCAGCGGGCCGATGTCGCCGCTGGTCTGCCCGTACATGGCGCCGAGCAGGCCGAGCTTGGCCTTGTCCCGGTCGCCCTGGAAGGCCTGGGCGGCGAGCGCCTCGTACAGGTCGCCGCCGGCGGCGGTGCGGGCCAGCCCGGCGTCCTGGGAGAGCGCGGCGAGCACCCGGGGCTCCAGCTGGGCGGCGTCGGCGACGACCAGCAGCCAGCCCGGGTCGGCGACCACGGCGCGGCGCAGGATGCGCGGGATCTGCAGGGCGCCGCCGCCGCGGCTGGCCCAGCGGCCGGAGACCACGCCGCCGACCACGTACTCGGGCCGGAACCGGCCGCCGCGGGCCCAGGCGTCCTGCCAGGCCCAGCCGTGCGCGACGTGGATCCGGGACAGCTCCTTGTAGCGGACCAGCAGCTGCGCGGCCGGGTGGTCGACGCCCTTGAGCTCCCAGGAGCGGGTGGAGCCGAGCTGGATGCCCGCCTCGGCGAAGGCGCGCAGCACCTGGGTGTGCGAGTCGGGGTTGAACGGCTTGGCGCCGAGGGCCTGCTGGAGGTCGACGGCGAGCTCGGCGAGGACCCTGGGCTGGGTGCCGGGGACGGTCGGCCGGGGGCCGAGCAGTTCGGTCAGCAGCCGGTCGTGGACGTCGGCCCGCCAGGGCAGCCCGTCGTGGGCCGTCTCGGCGGCCACCAGGGCGCCGGCCGACTCGGCGGCGACCAGCAGCCGGAAGCGCTGCCGGGCGGCCGGGTCGGCGATGGCGGCGATCCGGCGCTGCTGTTCGGCGTGGACGGCGACCACGGCCTCCAACGGGTCGGCGCCGGGGGGCAGTTGCAGCCGGTCGGGGGCGAACAGGGTGTCCTGGCCGTCGTCGGCGTCGGCCAGGCCGGGCTCGGGCAGGTCCGCCGGGACGGGCAGGTTCCGCAGCCGGGCCCAGGCGGCGCCGAGCGAGCGCGGCGCCCCGAACCGGCCCTCGTGCGCCAGCAGCAGCGCCTCGACCAGCCGCAGGTCGTGGCAGCGGGCGAGCCGGTCGGGCAGGCGCGGCAGCAGCGGGGCGTACCCGGAGTCGGCGGCGGCCCAGACCCAGCGCGGGTGGTCGGCGGCCTCCCGGGCGGCGACGGCGGTGGCGAGGTCGCGGACGGCCTCCGGCGGGCCGAGCGGCCGGCCCGTGTCGTCCAGCGGCTGGAGCCGGCCGCCGGGGCCGTGCGGATCGGGCGCGATGGCGGTCCTGGGTGCCACGGGGGCTGCTCCTCTCCGGCGCGCGGTCGGGCGTGCGGGGACGGGTACGGGGACGCGGGCCCGCGGACGGGCACGCCGCGGCCCGCGACCGACGGGCCCGCGCGTCGACGTTAACGGGTGGGTACGACAACGGGCGGCACGCGGGCCCCGCGAGGGGCGGTAAAAGCACGTGGGCACGGCTCGGGACACGGCGTAGGGTTCGCGAAATGACCGTGAACCCGTTCTTCCAGGCCAGCCCGCTGGTCTACGAGCTCCCGCCGTTCGCCGAGATCCGCGAGGAGCACTACCTGCCCGCGTACGAGCGGGGGATGGCCGAGCAGCTGGCCGAGATCGCGGTGATCACCGCGGACCGGAGCCTGCCGACCTTCGAGAACACCCTGGTGGCCCTGGAGCGCTCCGGGGAGCTGCTGCGCCGGGTCGACGCGGTGTTCCGCAACCAGTCCTCCTCGGACACCACCGACGTGCTGGACGAGGTGGAGGCGAAGGTGAGCCCGCTGCTCGCCGCCCACCACGACGCGATCCACCTGGACCTCGCGCTGTTCGCCCGGATCGAGGCGCTGTACGGGGACCGCGCCGGGCTCGGCCTGGACCCGGAGTCGCTGCGCCTGCTGGAGCGCCGGTACACCGCCTTCGTGCGCTCCGGCGCCCGGCTGGGCGCGGCCGAGCAGGCCCGGCTGCGCGAGCTGAACGCCGAACTCGCCGCGCTCGGCACCACGTTCCAGCAGAACGTGAACGCCGCCACCCGGGCCGCCGCGCTGGTCCTGGACTCCGCCGAGGAGCTCGCCGGGCTGTCCGGGGGCGCGATCGCCGGGGCCGCCGAGAACGCCCGGGTGCTGGGCCACGACGGCCGGTACGTGCTGAGCCTGAAGAACACCTCCGGCCAGCCCGAGCTGGCCCAGCTCACCGACCGCGCGGTGCGCGAGCGGCTGCTGGCCGCCTCGCTCGGCCGGGGCGTCGAGGCCAACGGCCCGCTGGCGATCCGGATGGCCGGGCTGCGTGCCGAGCGGGCGGCGCTGCTCGGGTACCCGAGCCACGCCGCGTACGTGGTGGCGGACGAGACGGCCGGCACCGTCGAGGCGGTCTCCTCGCTGCTGGCCCGGCTGGTGGAGCCGGCGGTGGCCAACGCCCGCCGGGAGGCCGCCGAGCTGGCCAGGGCGGCCGCCGCGGACGGCATCACGGAGATCGCCGCGCACGACTGGGCGTACTACTCGGAGAAGGTCCGGCAGAGCTCCTACCAGGTGGACGCGGCCGTGCTGCGCCCGTACTTCGAGCTGGAGCGGGTGCTGCGGGACGGCGTGTTCTTCGCCGCGAACCTGGCGTACGGGGTGACCTTCACCGAGCGGCCGGAGCTGACGGCCCACCACCGGGACGCCCGGGTCTTCGAGGTGTTCGAGGAGGACGGCACCCCGCTGGGCCTGTTCATCGGCGACTTCCACGCCCGGGCGTCCAAGCGCGGCGGCGCCTGGATGGACGCGATGGTGGCCCAGTCCGGGCTGACCGGGCAGCGCCCGGTGGTGCTGAACAACCTCAACATCCCGCGCCCGGCGCCCGGCGAGCCGGTGCTGATGGACTGGGACGAGGTGCGCACGCTGTTCCACGAGTTCGGGCACGCGCTGCACGGGCTGTTCTCGGACGTGCGCTACCCGCTGTTCTCCGGCACCTCGGTGCCCCGGGACTTCGTCGAGTTCCCCTCGCAGGTCAACGAGATGTGGATGGTCCGGCCGGAGGTGCTGGCCAACTACGCCCGCCACCACGCGACCGGGGAGCCGCTGCCGGCCGAGCTGGTCGAGCGGATGACGGCGGCCGAGGGCTTCGGGCAGGGCTTCCGGACGGTGGAGTACCTGGCGGCCACGCTGCTGGACTGGGCGTGGCACACCGTGCCGCGCGGCGAGGAGGTCGCGGACGCCGAGGAGTTCGAGGCGCGGGCGCTCGCTGCGGCCGGGATCGCGGTGGACGCGGTCCCGCCGCGCTACCGGACGACGTACTTCCAGCACATCTTCTCCAGCGGCTACAGCGCCGCGTACTACGCGTACATCTGGTCGGAGGTGCTGGACGCCGACACCGTGCAGTGGTTCGAGACCAACGGGCGCGCGGTGCGGGAGAGCGGTGAGCTGTTCCGGCGCGAGCTGCTGGCGCGCGGGTTCAGCCGGGACCCGCTGGAGTCCTTCCGCGCGGTGGTCGGCCGGGCACCGGAGACCGGGCCGCTGCTGGCCCGCCGGGGGCTGGTCTGACCGTCACCGTCACGGTCAGGCCGCGGTGAGCGTGACCGTCACGGTTGTGCCCCGGCGGGTGTGCGGGAGCCGGACGCGGACGGTTCCCGCGCGCCCGCCGGTCGGCTGGTCGACCTCGACCCGGGCGCCGGCGGGGGAGACGGCGACCCGGGCCCCGTGCGGGAACGCGGCCGGGGGGAGCAGGAGTTCGCTGCCGCGCCCGGTGCCGTCGGCGCGCCAGCGGACGGTGGCGCCGTCGGCGCGGGCGTCGGTGCGGACGTCCGTGCCCGCGACGGCCACCGGGTACGGGCCGAAGGCGGGTTCGTCGCCGGGGGCGGGGCGCCCGGCCGGGTCGAGCGCGCAGTAGCCGCCGTTGCCCCGGCACCAGTACCACATCGTCCAGCCCTCGGCGAAGCCATCCATCGCGGCGGTCTGACGGCGGACCAGCTCGGTGTTGCCCGGGGTGCGGGAGTCCGGCGGGCCCCACTCGCCGACCAGGACGGGCAGGCGGTGGGCGGCCGGGTAGCCGGTGATCGCGACGGTGTACCGCTCCACGAAGCCGTCGGCGGGGTTCCAGTCGGCGCCGCCCTCGACCGCGGTGTCGTAGAAGTGCGGCGCGTAGCCGAGCCGGGCCGCGCCGGGGCGGGGGTCGGCGAAGCCGGGCAGGCTGGTGGGCACGCCCTGGCCGACCAGCACGGTCGGCTCGACGAACAGCCAGGCGCGGGAGTCGGCCCGGCGCACGGCGGCGATCAGGCGGCGGTACATGTCGGCGAGCCGGCCCTGCTCCAGGGCGGAGGCGGCGGCGGCCAGCACGGCCGGGTCGCTCGGGTCGCCGTCCACCGGGCCGAACGGCTCGTTGAACAGGTCGTAGCCCAGCAGCGAGCGGTGGCCGCGCAGTTCGCGGGCGAGCCGGGTGTAGAAGTCGGCCTGCCAGGCGCGCAGGTCGGGGTCGTCGTAGAGGTGGCGGAAGGCGGCCTGGACGGCGGGCTGGAAGTAGCCGGCGAACCAGTCGTCCGGGTCCGGGGTGAACGGCAGGCCGTCGTCCCGGGTGGCCCAGACGGGGACGCCGTTGGTGCCGCCGCCGAACGCGGGCCCGTAGACGTCCTGGTGGAGGTCGACCAGGACCAGCAGGCCCAGCCGGTCGGCCCGGTCGAGGAGCCGCTGGACGCGGTGCAGTTCGGTGGGGTCGAGGCGGCCGCGCCGGGGTTCCAGCCTGGTCCAGGAGACCGGCAGCCGGACCAAGGTGAAGCCCTGGGCGGCGACGGAGTCGAGGTCGGCCGGGGTGGCCTCGGCGTACTTGTCGAGGTTGAAGCCGCGCAGGAGGAGCCGGCGGCCCTGGGCGTCGGTGAGGGCGGTGCGGCCGTCGGCGGCGGTGGCCGTTCCGGTGGGGAAGCGGTCCGGGGGGCCGTCGTGGGCCGAGGCCGGGACGGCGGTCAGGACGGCGGTGGCGGCGAGCAGCAGGGCGACGGCGGTGCGGCGCAGGCGCATCGGGGACCTCGCACGGCGGGGGGTGGGGGTGGGGCCCGATGATGCCCGGACTTCCGTGCGCCGCACAAGAGTTCGGTCTACGGAGGACTCAGTCCGCGGCCGGTTCGGGCGCGGTCGGCAGGACGGCGGTCGGCCGGTCCGCGGCGGCGGCCAGCCGGCCCCAGAGCAGGTCGGCCAGCGCCTGCACCATCCGGGCGCGCGAGCAGGGTCTGGTCTCCAGCCACCAGTCCCCGGCGGCCAGCACCATCCCGGTGATGCCCCGGCCCCAGGCCTCGGCGAGCAGGTCGCGGTCGGCGCCGAGGTCGACCTGGCTCTGTACGGCCCGGGTGATCTCCTCGGCGATCTGCCGGAGCGCGGGGGCGAGGGCGTTGCCGGCGCCGCTCGGGTCGCCGGGCTCGGGGTGGGTGAGCAGCCGGTAGACCTGGGGGCGGGCCTCGATGCCGGCGAGGTAGGTGTCCAGGACGTGCTCGACCCGGTCGCGGCGCTCCAGCGGCTCGGCGAGGGCGGCCCGGACGGCGGCCAGCAGTCCGCCGGTGTGGCGCTCGGTCAGGGCTCTGATCAGGCCGTTCCGGTCGCCGAAGTGGCGGTAGAGGATCGGCTTGGTGATGCCGGCCTCGGCGGCGATGGCGTTCATGCTGGCGCCCGGCCCCTCGCGCTGGACGACCCGGTCGGCGGCGTTGAGCAGCTGCTCGCGGCGGGGCTCTCGGGACATGCGCTGCTCCTCGGAGTTGGGGTCTGTCTGGGCGTTGACACCGGTTACCAATCAGTAGCAGACTCCGACGATGTTACCCGAGGTAACACCCCGGTCGGCCGCACACGTCTTCGGAGGCACGCACCATGAGCAGCACGTTCTCGCTGGACCCGGGCGCGGACCAGCTCGCTGTACGCGACTGGCTGCACGGCTTCGCCGCCGACGTGATGCGCCCCGCCGCGGCCGAGTGGGACGAGCGCGAGGAGACCCCCTGGCCGGTCATCCAGGAGGCCGCCAAACTCGGCATCTACTCGCTGGACTTCTACGCCCAGCAGTACTTCGACCCCTCCGGCGTCGGCATCCCGATCGCCATGGAGGAGCTGTTCTGGGGCGACGCGGGCATCGGGCTGTCCATCGTCGGCACCACCCTGGCCGCCGTCGCGGTGCTGGCCAACGGCACCGACGAGCAGATCGGCACCTGGACCCCGCAGATGTTCGGCACCCCGGAGGACGTCAAGGTGGCCGCCTTCTGCTCCTCCGAGCCGGACGCCGGCTCCGACGTCTCGGCGCTGCGCACCCGGGCGGTGTACGACGAGGCCAAGGACGAGTGGGTGCTCACCGGCACCAAGACCTGGGCCACCAACGGCGGGATCGCCGCCGTCCACGTGGTGGTCGCCACCGTCGACCCGGAGCTCGGCGCCAAGGGCCAGGCCTCCTTCGTCGTCCCGCCGGGCACCCCGGGGCTGAGCCAGGGCCAGAAGTTCAAGAAGCACGGCATCCGCGCCTCGCACACCGCCGAGGTGGTGCTGGACGGCGTCCGGGTGCCCGGCAGCTGCCTGCTCGGCGGCAAGGAGAAGCTGGACGAGCGCCTCGCCCGGGCCCGCGAGGGCGTCAAGCGCCCCGGCGGCAGGGGCAACGCGGCGATGGCCACCTTCGAGGCCTCCCGGCCGGCCGTCGGCGCGCAGGCGATCGGCATCGCCCGGGCCGCGTACGAGGTGGCGCTGGACTACGCGAGGACCCGGGAGCAGTTCGGCCGGCCGATCATCGACAACCAGGGCGTGGCCTTCCAGCTCGCCGACATGAGGACCCGGATCGACGCGGCCCGGCTGCTGGTGTGGCGGGCCTCCTGGATGGCGGTCAACAACCAGCCGTTCACGGCGGCCGAGGGCTCGATGTCCAAGCTGTACGCGGGCGAGACCGCCAAGTACGTGACCGCGCAGGCGATGCAGATCCTCGGCGGCAACGGCTTCACCCGGGAGTACCCGGTGGAGCGGATGCACCGGGACAGCGCGATCTACTCGATCTTCGAGGGGACCAGCGAGATCCAGCGGCTGGTGATCGCCCGGGCGATCTCGGGGGTGCCGATCCGCTGACCGGTCGCCCTGGCCGCCCGGGCCGGTGGGCCGTCCGTCAGCGGGCGGCCCAGAAGGTGAGGCCGGCGGCGAGCGCGCCCACCGCCGCGCCGACGGCCGTCTGCGCGGCGGTGTGGTCCCGCAGCACCACCCGGGACCACCCGATCAGCGGGACCAGCGCGCCGAGCAGCAGCCAGAGCGGGCCGAGCGCGATGGCGAGGCAGACCACCGCGCCGGTGGCCACGGCGGTGTGCACGGAGACCTTCCACCAGACGGTGATCACCAGGATCGGGACCAGCGAGGCGAACATCGCCAGCACCAGCGCGGTCAGGTCGGCCGGGGCGTCCAGTCCGATCATCACCGCGAAGCTGAGCAGCACCGAGCCCATGATGAGCGGGAAGAGGGTCAGCCGGCGCTGCCGTCGGCCGACGTGA
This sequence comes from Kitasatospora sp. NPDC056273, assembly GCF_042268845.1. Lineage (NCBI taxonomy): Bacteria > Bacillati > Actinomycetota > Actinomycetes > Kitasatosporales > Streptomycetaceae > Kitasatospora > Kitasatospora sp. NPDC056273. The sequence goes on from NZ_JBHJSJ010000002.1 coordinate 42,203, forward strand.
CGGTCCGCCACGGTGCCCTTGCGCATGCCGTGGCCGATGATCAGGGTCGGGACGACGGCGGCGAACAGGGCGGCGAACAGCGCCCAGCCGATGCCCGCCCAGCCGTAGCGGAGGCCGCCCAGCAGCGGGAGCAGCACGAGGATCACGTTCTTCGGCTCCAGGCCGTCGGTGATCCGGCGGGCCAGGGCCGTCCGGCGGGTGGGGGCGGGCGGGGCGGGCACGGCCTGGGCCTCGGTCGTCATCGGGGTGGGTGCTCCGGGGGCGGGAAGGGGTGGACGGGTTCCGGCCGGATGATCGTACGGGTGCTGGTGCGGCCCCTTCCGCCGGGCCCGCACCGTTCCCGCGCGGGAGCGTTCCCGCCCGGACCCGTTCCCGTTCAGAACCGGGCGGGCCGGCCCTCCAGGAAGGCGGCCAGGCCCTCGCGGACGTCCGAGCCCTCCCGGGCGCGGAGCAGCCAGGGGGCCAGGACCTCGTCGGCCCGCTCGGGCGGGGCGTCCAGGACGGCCTTGGCCGCGCCGACGGTCTGGGCGGAGCGACGGGTCAGCAGCCGGGCGAAGTCCAGGGCGGCGGCGTCCAGTTCGGCGTCCGGCAGGACGCGTTCGGCCAGGCCGAGCGGCAGCGCGTCCCGGCCGGCCACCAACTCGCCGGAGAACAGCAGGTACTTGGCCCGGGCCGGGCCGATCAGCCGGGCCAGCCGTACGGTCGGCACCGCCGGGTAGACCACGCCGAGCTTGGCCGGGGTGATCCCGAGCCGGGCGTCCTCGGCGACGAACCGCAGGTCGCATGCGACGGCCAGCTGGCAGCCGCCGCCGACGCAGGCGCCGTGCACCACGGCGAGGGTCGGGTGCGGGAAGGCCGCCAGCGCCTCCTCGGCGGCGACGTTGGTCGCGTGGTAGGCCTCCGCGCGGTCCGGATCGCCGTACACCTCGGAGAGTTCGGCGATGTCCGCGCCCGCGCTGAAGGTGTTGCCCGCGCCGGTGAGCAGCAGGACGCGCACGCCCGGGTGGCCGGCCAGCTGCTCCAGCACCTTGGGCAGCGCCTGCCAGACCGCCAGGGTCACCGCGTTGCGGCGGTGCGGGCGGGCGAACTCCAGGACGGCGACGCCGTCCTCGCCGACGTACGCGTTGAGGCCCTCGGCCTGCGCGGGCAGGGCGGAGCGGTCCCGCGTGAGCAGCGGCTGGTCCATGCGCACCTCCGGTCGGTCGTGGTGCGCCAACTCTCTCAGGCGGCGCGGGTGCAGTAGTCGCCGAGGCCGTGCTCGAGCAGGGCGAAGGCGCGGCGGGCCTCCTCCAGGACGGCGGGCAGGGCGTCGGCGGCGCGCTCGCCGGCCAGCATCCGCCGGTGGTTGGCGGCGATCAGCGCGACCCGGACGGCGAGCAGCTGGGCGGTGGCGACCCGGGCGGTCAGCTCGTCGTGGGCCGGGTCCTGGGCGAGCAGTTCGGCGGCGAGCGCGGCGTGCGCCAGCCGGTCGAAGCCGTGGGTGGCGCGGGCGGTCAGCGCGGGGGTGCGGTGGATCAGCCGGACCACGTCGAGCACGATCCGGTCGTCGTTCAGCCCGGCGGCCGGGTCGAAGCGCTCCAGTGCGGCGAGGAACTGCTCGCGCAGCGCCGTCACCGCCGAGGTGCCCGGGGCGCGGTCGCGCACCGCCTGGGCCGGCTCGTCGAGGTGCTGCTCCATCGGGCCCATGACCAGGTCTTCCTTGGTGGGGAAGTAGTTGAAGACGGTCATCTTGGACACCTCGGCGGCGGCGGCGATCTCCGCGACCGAGACCTGGTCGAAGCCGCGCTCGGTGAACAGCGCGACGGCCGTGCGGAAGATCCGCATGCCGGTCTGGAACTTCTTGCGCTCGCGCAGCGGGAGGGCGTCGAGGTCGACGTCGGGGCCGAAGTCCTGAGCGGGTCGCATCGCCATGGGGAGACTGTACCAGGATCAAATGTTGACCCGGCAGAAAGATTGGTCGAGATGAAGAATTGACCGAGTCCAAAAACGCTGCGATGGTGAGGGCGTGCCGCCGGCCGCCCCGGCCCCGGCGCGAACCCGACGGACCCTGGGGGGACCCGACCATGGCCACCGCCGCCGCTGTACCCGCTGCCGCACCCGCGCCGCCGGACACCGCGCTGATGACCCCGGCCCAGCGCAAGCTGGGCATGCTGCTCTGCCTGGTCACGATCGTGCTGGCGGTGCTCGACATGAACATCGTGTCGGCCGCCACCGTGCCGATCGTCCGCGACCTCGACCCCGTCCACGGCGTGGACCGGCTGCCCTGGCTGGTCAGCGCGTTCGCCCTGGCCGCCACCGCGCTGCTGCCGCTGTACGGCAGGCTCTGCGACGTGTACGGCGCCAAGCGCGTGCTGCTCGGGGCCGTCGGCACCTTCCTGCTCGGCTCGGCGCTCTGCGGGGCGGCGCAGTCGATGGACCAGCTGATCGCCTTCCGGGCGGTGCAGGGCGTCGGCGGCGGCGGGCTGATGAGCGTCACCATGGTGGTCATCGCCCAGTTCAAGGACCCGGAGGAGCGCGGCGGGGCCAAGGGCGGGGCCGTGGGCGGGATCGTCGCCGGCCTCGGCATGGCGGTCGGCCCGCTGGTCGGCGCGCTGCTCACCGACCACCTCGGCTGGCGCTGGGTCTTCTACGTCAACCTGCCGCTCGGCCTGCTGGTGCTGGTCGGCGTCGCCCTGGTGGTCAGGCTGCCCCGGGCGACCGGCCGCCGGAGCCTGGACTTCGTCGGCGCGGCCCTCGCGGCGGCCTTCGCGACCGGGCTGCTGCTCGTCACCGAGTGGGGCGGCAAGGACCACGCCTGGACCTCCCCGGTGATCCTCGGGCTCGCCGCCGCCACCCTGGCCGCGCTCGGCCTCTTCCTGTGGCGTCAGGCCACCGCCGCCGAGCCGGTGCTGCCGCTGTCGCTGTTCCGGATCCGCGCGGTGCGGCTGGGCTTCGCGATCCAGGGGCTGGTCGGGATGGGCATGGTCGGCTCGATCATGTACGTGATGCTCTACCTGCAGATCGCCCGGGGCGTCGCCCCGACCTCGGCCAGCCTCTACCTGGTCCCGATGGCGGCCGGGATGACGGCGGCCGGCCTGCTGGTCGGGCGGCTGACCGGGCGCGGCCACCCGCCCCGGACCTTCCTGGCGGCCGGCGCGGCCTGCGCCACGCTCGCCCTCGCCCTGCTCGGCCTCAGCGGGCCGGACACCGGGCTGTGGGCGGTGCTGGCCGAACTCGCCCTGCTGGGCTGCGGGCTGGGGCAGCTGATCGGCCAGCTGGTCACGGTGGTGCAGGAGACCGCGCCCCGGCACCAGCTGGGGGTGGCGACCACCGGGATCCGGTTCTTCCAGAGCCTCGGCAGCGCGCTCGGCGCGGCGCTCTTCGGCACCGTGCTGACCCGGGTCTTCGAGGCGGGCGAGCCGGGGCGGCCGCTCGGCGCGGTCCGGGCGCTGACCGGGGCGGCGCGCGAGCACGCGGTGCGCAGCTTCACGGACGCGGTGGACGTGGTCTTCCTGTCGGCGGGCGGGGTGCTGGCGCTGGCACTGGTGTGCGTGCTGCGGCTGCGGCCGGCCGAGCTGGCGGGCTCGGCCGGGTCAGCGGGGGTGGCGCCGGCCGCCTGACGGGTCGGCGGCCGGCGGGCTGGTGGGCCGCTGGGACGGTGCGGTGCGGTGCGGTGCGGTTCGGCGCGGGGCCCGGTGGGCGGGGGAGTCCACCGGGCCCGGCGCCGTTGCCGGTTCAGGCCCGGCCGGTCCACTCGTCGGCCAGCACGGCCCAGATCTCCTTGTCGTAGCGGACCCCGTTGTACGGGTACCACTCGCGCAGCACGCCGTCGCGGGTCATGCCGACCCGCTCGGCGACCGCCCGGCTGCGGGCGTTGACGGAGGAGCACCACCACTCGGCGCGGTGCATGCCGCGGGTGGTGAAGGCGTAGTCGAGCAGCTGCTTGACGGCGGTGGTGATCAGCCCGTGGCCCTCGCCGGCCGGCTCCGTCCAGGCGCCGATCTCGCAGACGCCGGACCGGGCGTCGAAGCTCACGAACATCACGCCGCCGACCAGGGTGCCGTCCAGCCAGATCCCGTAGATCCGCTTCTGGTCGGCGGCCAGGCCGTCGGCGTAGCGCTGGAGGGTGGCGCGGGCGGACTCCAGGTCGACGGAGAAGGTGGCCCAGGGGATCCACGGGTCGGTGTGGGCGCGGGCGCGGTCGAGGTGGGTCAGGAACTCGGGCGCCTGCCAGGGCTCCAGCGGGCGCAGTTCGGCGTTCTCGGTGAGCGGTACGGCAAACACGGGCGGCCTTTCACGGGTGGTGCTGAGGTTGGCTGGACTATTCATAACAAACGTTTGGTACGTAAGATAGCCCCCATGACACCGGCCCGTGGAGACCATGACGCCCGACGCTCGGAAGTCTCCGAGGGGGTGTGGCGGGTGCTCTCCACCCGGGGCTTCGAGGGGCTGACCCTGCGCGCGGTGGCCGCCGAACTGGGTGCCTCCACCGGGCTGTTGACGCACTACTTCCCGAACAAGCGGGCGCTGCTGAGCCACGCCCTGGAGGAGCTGGACCGGCGCTCGCTGGCCCGGCCCCGGCGCACCGCCCCCGCCGACGGCAGCGCGCCGCCGGCCGGCCTGGCCCGGGTGCGGGCGTCGCTGCTGGACGTGCTGCCGCTGGACGGCGAGGCCGCCGCCGACAACCGGATCTGGGTCGGCTCCTGGGACCACGCCCTGGCCGACCCGGAGCTGGCGGCCGCCCACGCGGGCCGCTACGCGCGCTCGCGCACCGCGCTCACGGCGCACGTCGCGGACGCCCAGCGGCTGGGGGAGCTCCCGGCGCGGGCCGACCCGGCCGCGCTCGCGGCGGGGGCGCAGGCCTTCGTGCTGGGCCTGGTGGTCCAGGCGCTGTTCGCCCCGGAGGAGTTCCCGGCGGAGCGGCAGACGGAGCTGCTGGACGCCTACCTGGCCGGGCTGGCGGGGTAGGCCGGGGCGCTTCCGGGCGCGCCGGCCCGGCCCGGGGCCGGCGTGTTCGGGGTGGGGGATTCACCGGGAATTCCGGTTGTTCCGGTTGGACCCGTTTTTCGCCCCGCTTTCCCGACGGTCCGACACGCATGGTCACGAGTTCTGTGCGATGAGTGCGCGGAACGGTTGGTGTACGGGATTACCGACTGGTCCGGAGCGGACACGGAAAGTGTCCGCCGGAGTGGTGGCCTGCGGAATTGCGGGGTGGTGCCCCCAGCAGGATTCGAACCTGCGACCTACCGCTTAGAAGGCGGGTGCTCTATCCGCTGAGCTATGGGGGCGGGACGGGCGGTGCCCTGGCGGGCGCGACCGTGGCCGGGATCGGGCTGGCGAGCGCCGGGGCGCGCGCTGTCCGGCCCCGTACCTGAGGGTGGGGGTGGGGGTGGTGGGCCCTCGCCCTGTCGGGGACAGGATAAGGGTGACCGGTTCCCAGGCCGGGTGTGACGACACCGCCGTTGGTGTGTCGGTTCGGTGGAGCGGTCCGATAATCGCAGGTGAAGGCCGTGAGTGCAGCGGTCTGGGAGTGTTCCGCGCCGGACGTTGTGCAGTCGTTACGGGGCTGCCTCCTCACCCGTTATGGATTCGGCACGGAGAATGCGGCGCCGACGGTGCGGGTGGGGGCCTTAATCGCGGTTGCGCCGGTCGTATGACGTGCGCGGACGGCCGTCGGGGCGCCTTCCGGGGCGCCTTCCCGGGCGGGTTCCGGGGTGCGCCGGCCGGGCGGCGAGCAGCGAGTTTGTTGTCATGGCCGCGAAGAAGCGGGGTCGAAGCGGCGACGGAAGGCTGAAATTCACCCCTGCGGGTGACAACAGTTCCACAGGCCCGAGTTATCCACAGGATTTCGGAAGTCGGTGGCCCGGATTTCCCCCGAAGTGCACGCTCAAGGCGCACCGGTCGATTCCGTACGGTGCATCGGCGAGAACGGAGGGTGTGCCGTGAGCGAGACGCATGTGACGGTGATCGGCAATGTGGCGACGGAGGTGAGCTACGGCGAAACCAGCGGCGGGGTGCCGATGGCGAACTTCCGGCTCGGCTGCACCGAGCGGCGGTACGACCGGCAGCGCGAGTGCTGGGTGGACGGCGAGACGCAGTGGGTGGCGGTGACGGCCTGGCGGGCGCTGGCGGTCAATCTGATCGGCTCGCTGTCCAAGGGCGATCCGGTGCTGGTGAGCGGCCGGCTGAGGGTGCGCGAGTGGACGGAGGGGGAGGTGAAGCGGAGCCGGGCCGAGATCGACGCCCGATCGGTCGGACACGACCTCACCCGTGGTACCACGGCGTTCCGGTGGGCGGCGGGGGTGCGCGGGCAGCCGCCGGGCGGCGCCGGTCCGGTCGGGGCGGAGGGCGGGGGCGAGACCGTGCCGGGGTGGATCGTCAGCGCGGTGGAGGCGCGCAGGGGCTCCGGGGCGCCCCCGGCGGCGGTTGCGGCGCCCGTCGTCCGGGCGCTGCCGCCGGGCGGGCGGCCGGCCGCGGGGGAGTCGGGCGAGGTGTCCGGGGCGGAGCGGGGAGGTGGCGCCGAGGATGCCCTGACCTGATCGGTCGGTGACCTTCCCTGTCGACAAATATGTTGATCGAGAACGTCGTTGTGCCCGCACGCGCAATCCGACCGGATAACAGAAAGCGGCCCGGGACTTTCTGGTCGACCGTCAGCTTGTGTGGGACTTGAGGGGATTGATAACGATCCAGATACGGAATCGTCCTGATTTCGCATGGGGGTTTCCGGGCCTCTGGGGCTCAATAGGATTCGTCTGGTTCATACCCGTAGCAGTGCCACAGGGGGCACGCGCGGAACGGCAAGTCGGCGGGCCGCCCACTCGGTGCGGCCCGGCCCGGAGGGATCCCAGATGTTCCAGAGGCAGGGGCGGAGTCTGTCCCGGATAACCACTGTCATGCTCACGACCAGCTTGGCGCTTGGCGGAGGCCTGTTCGCGGCCGGTGCGGCGGTCGCGGCCGGCGCCCCGACCTCGGGCGTGACGGCGGAAGTCCAGAACGAGATGCTCGGCGAGAAGATCGACGTCGAGGGCAAGGGCACCGTCGACGGCGGCCTGTTCACCCTCAAGACGGCTGCCGGGGAGAAGCTCCGGACGTACTGCATCGACTTCGACAACCCGGTCTACCTGGACAGCGGCGCCAAGTACCACGAGGCGGACTGGGCGTCGAGCTCGCTCAACAGCAACGCGAACGCCCCCAAGATCCGCTGGATCCTGGACAACTCGTACCCGCAGGCCAGCCTGACGTCCCTCGCGACGGCCGCCGGCGTCGACAGCCTGACCGACGCGGACGCCGCCGCCGGCACCCAGGCCGCGATCTGGAAGTTCTCGGACAACAAGAACGCCGTCCCGCGCAACGACAAGGCCAAGAAGCTGCGCGACTACCTCGTCGGCGACGCCAACAAGGGTGTCGCGGCCGAGCCGAAGCCCTCGCTGACCCTCTCCCCGGACTCGGTCTCCGGGAAGTCGGGCGGCAAGCTCGGCCCGTTCCTGCTGAACTCCAGCGCGAACGAGGTCAAGCTGACCGTCACCGGCGACGCCGCGGACAAGATCAAGCTGCTGGACAAGGACAGCAAGCCGGTCAACGGCAGCCTGGCCGGTCCGATCGGCAAGGACACCCCGCTGTTCCTGGACGTGCCGGCCGGCACCCCGGACGGCAAGGCCGCCATCAACGCCACCGCCGAGGCCACCGTGCTCAGCGGCCGGGTCTTCATGAGCGGCGTGGACTCCCGCGGCCGCCACAGCCAGACCATGATCCTGGCCGGCTCCACCAAGGTGAACGTCGCCGGCGGCGCCAAGGCCACCTGGAAGCAGGGCAAGGGCGCGCTGATCGACAGCACCGCCAAGGAGGAGTGCGCCACCGGCGGCGTGCGGGTGTCCGTCACCAACAGCGGTGACGAGGCCGCCACCGTCACGGTCGGCAAGCAGCAGGTCGCCGTCCAGCCGGGCAAGACCGAGAGCGTGCTCGTCAAGGTCGAGGAGAAGGCGCACTACGACTTCACCGTGACCGGCCCGAACGGCTACACCAAGCAGTTCACCGGCGTCCTGGACTGCAAGGTCGGCGTGACGCCGACCCCGGCCCCGACCACCCCCGCCGCGACCGGCACGCCGTCCGGCACCCCGAGCGCGGCCCCGTCGGGCACCCCGAGCACCGGCGCCGGCCAGCCGACCCCGGCGACCACCAGCGCCGCCCCGGGCACCGGTGGCCTGGCCCAGACCGGTGCCAATGACTCCACCCCGATCCTCGCCGCCGTCGCCGGTGGCCTGGTCGTGGCCGGTGGCGCCGCCGTCTTCGTCCTGCGCCGCCGCGGCCGCCACGGTCGCACCACCGCCTGAACCGTCCGAACCGCCTGAGGCGCCCGAAGCGCCCGAAGCGCCCGAAGCGCCCGAAGCGACGGAACCGCCCGAGCGGGCCGGGGGTCACCGACCTCCCGAGGCCCTGAGAGCGGCACCGGCCCGGCTCCCCGCACCCGCTGCGGGGAGCCGGGCCGTCGCGTTTCCCGGGCGGGCCTCCGGGGGCGTCGGTCACGGGGCGGCGGGGCCCGGGGCGGGCGGGGTGCGGGCCGCGGAGAGGCGGCCGGGAGGGCGGGAGCGGGGGCGCCGGGCGGCCGCGGTCCGGTCGGCGGGGCCGGGGCGGGCGGGAGCGCTTCCGGATACCCCGGTGGGGTCATCCAGGCGATTCGGGCCTCAGGGCCTGGTGCGGCACAATGGAAGGCTGCAAGCCGAATACTCCCGACGACGCCGGAGCGATCTCACGTGGCGGAATACATCTACACGATGCGCAAGGTGCGCAAGGCTCACGGAGACAAGGTCATCCTTGACGACGTGACGCTCAGCTTCCTCCCCGGAGCGAAGATCGGCGTCGTGGGCCCCAACGGCGCCGGTAAGTCCACCGTGCTGAAGATGATGGCCGGCCTGGAGCACCCCTCCAACGGCGACGCCTTCCTCTCGCCCGGTTTCACCGTCGGCATGCTGCTCCAGGAGCCGCCGCTGGACGAGACCAAGACCGTCCTGGAGAACGTCGAGGACGGCGTCAAGGAGATCAAGGGGAAGCTCGACCGCTTCAACGAGATCGCCGAGCTGATGGCGACCGACTACTCGGACGCCCTGCTGGACGAGATGGGCAAGCTCCAGGAGGAGCTGGACCACGCCAACGCGTGGGACCTGGAGGCTCAGCTGGAGCAGGCCATGGACGCCCTGGGCTGCCCGCCCGGCGACTGGCCGGTCACCAAGCTCTCCGGTGGCGAGAAGCGCCGCGTGGCGCTCTGCAAGCTGCTGCTGGAGTCCCCCGACCTGCTGCTGCTCGACGAGCCCACCAACCACCTGGACGCCGAGTCGGTGAACTGGCTGGAGCAGCACCTGGCCAAGTACCCGGGCACCGTCGTCGCCGTCACCCACGACCGGTACTTCCTGGACAACGTGGCCGGCTGGATCCTGGAGCTCGACCGCGGCCGCGCGATCGGCTACGAGGGCAACTACTCCACCTACCTGGAGTCCAAGCAGTCCCGCCTGAAGGTCGAGGGGCAGAAGGACGCCAAGCGCGCCAAGCGCCTCAAGGAGGAGCTGGAGTGGGTCCGCTCCAACGCCAAGGGCCGCCAGGCGAAGTCCAAGGCCCGTCTGGCCCGCTACGAGGAGATGGCGGCCGAGGCGGACAAGATGCGGAAGCTGGACTTCGAGGAGATCCAGATCCCGCCGGGCCCGCGCCTGGGCAGCATCGTCATCGAGGTCGAGAACCTCAACAAGGCCTTCGGTGAGAAGGTCCTGATCGACGACCTGAGCTTCACCCTGCCGCGCAACGGCATCGTCGGCATCATCGGCCCGAACGGCGCCGGCAAGACCACCCTGTTCAAGATGCTCCAGGACCTGGAGACCCCGGACAGCGGCACGGTCAAGGTCGGCGAGACGGTCAAGATCAGCTACGTCGACCAGACCCGCGCCAACATCGACCCGAAGAAGACCCTCTGGGAGGTCGTCTCCGACGGTCTGGACTGGATCAACGTCGGCCAGGTCGAGATGCCGTCCCGCGCCTACGTGTCGGCCTTCGGCTTCAAGGGCCCGGACCAGCAGAAGCCGGCCGGCGTGCTCTCCGGTGGTGAGCGCAACCGCCTGAACCTGGCGCTGACCCTCAAGCAGGGCGGCAACCTGCTGCTCCTCGACGAGCCCACCAACGACCTCGACGTCGAGACGCTCTCCTCGCTGGAGAACGCCCTGCTGGAGTTCCCCGGCTGCGCCGTGGTCATCTCCCACGACCGCTGGTTCCTGGACCGGGTGGCCACCCACATCCTCGCCTACGAGGGCGAGAGCAAGTGGTTCTGGTTCGAGGGCAACTTCGAGTCGTACGAGAAGAACAAGATCGAGCGGCTCGGCGCCGACGCCGCCCGTCCGCACCGGGCCACGTACAAGAAGCTGACCCGAGGCTGACACCCAGCCGTCACAACGGCCCGGCAGACTGCCCTCCGGGGCGGCCTGCCGGGCCGCGGCCCGTCGCCGACCGCCCGCCGCCCCGGCGGTGGACGGCGGCGGGCGACCGGACACCGAGGAGAACTCCCGTGGCTCGCCACATCTACGCCTGCCCGCTGCGCTGGTCCGACATGGACGCCTTCGGGCACGTCAACAACGTGGTCTTCCTGCGCTACCTGGAGGAGGCCCGGATCGACTTCATGTTCACCCAGGCCGCCGCGGCCGGTGCCGGGGAGTTCGCGGGCGGCTCGGTGGTGGCCCGCCACGAGATCGACTACAAGCGTCCGCTGGTGCACCGGCCCGAGCCGGTCACCATCGAGACCTGGGTGACGAAGATCGGCGGCGCCTCGCTGACCGTCTCGTACGAGATCAAGGACGTCGCCGAGGACGGCGGCGACATCGTGTACGTCCGGGCGTCCACCGTGGTCGTCCCCTACGACCTGGCCGAGGGCCGGCCGCGCCGGATCTCGCCGGTGGAGCGGGAGTTCCTCGGCCGCTTCATGGACGAAGAGCCGGTAGTCGCCGCCGTCTGACCGCACCCGACGATTCGAGCTGAACCACTGTGACCATCACCGCCCGTCTCGCCCTGACCGACACCGGGGAGGCCGCCGACCTCTCCGCCTTCCTGCTGCGCCTGCTGCGCTTCGACCGGGCGGCGGCCGTCCGGATCCAGGCGGTGGGTCCGGGCGAGGGGGACGGCGTGCTGGCGGTCTTCGGACGGCTGCCGCTGGGCGACTCGGGCGTGCTGGCGATCCGCACGGCCCGGCTGGACGGTCTGGACGAGCCGGTGGACCTGACCGTCTCCGCGGGCCAGTTGCTGGACGGCGTGGACGCAGATTCGGGCGCCGTCGCGCTGCCCGCGCCGGTGACCGGTCCGGCCTGGGCCGGGCTGCTGCCGCCGCGTACCGGCTGGCGGCCGGTCGGCACCCCGCCGGCGGCCGAGGTGTGCCGCGAACTGATGGCGGCGGTCGGGGAGTTCCGCGAGCGCAGCGAGGCCGTCCCGGAGCACCACCGCACCCGCGCGGTGCTGGACCGGCTGGCGGACGAGGTGTGGTCCCGCCCGGTCTCGGTGCTGCCGGAGCTGCCGCTGCGCGCCGTCCACGCCTCGTACCGGATCGGCTTCCTGAGCCCCGAGGCGCCGCTCTCGGTGCACCGGGCGGGCGGCTGGCTGCGGTTGAGCTCCCCGGTGGGCTCGGTGGTGGTGCGGACCGCGGCCGCGCCGGGCGCGGGGCTGGGCCTCAGCCCGCTCCGGTAACGGCGGTCCGAAACCCGGCCCGCCCCGCCGAGGAGCGCTCCGGGCTCAGCCCGGGGTGTTGATCATCGAGGCGGCGGCGTAGACCAGGTACTCGAGCAGCTGCTGCTCGTGCTCGGCCGGCAGCTCCAGGTCCGCGACGGCCGCCCGCATGTGGGTGAGCCAGGCGTCGTGCGCGGCCTTGTCGACCTTGAACGGCGCGTGCCGCATCCGCAGCCGCGGGTGGCCGCGCCGCTCGCTGTAGGTGCGCGGGCCGCCCCAGTACTGCATCAGGAAGAGGGCCATCCGCTCCTCGGCGGGCCCGAGGTCCTCCTCGGGGTACATCGGCCGCAGCAACTCGTCCTCGGCGATGCCTTCGTAGAACCGGTGGGCCAGCCGCCGGAAGGTCGGCTCACCGCCGACCTGGTCGTAGAAGGTCTCCTCGCTCAACGTGCCTCGCCGGATCTCTCTCACCCGACCATGGTCGCAGACGCCGACGGGGTCGTACACCGGGACCAAAGGCGTACGACCCCGTCGGGAGGGGACCGGCGGACGTCGGCGCGGACGTCGGCGTAGCAGATCAGCGCCGGACGGTCAGTCCTCCCAGCGGAACAGCTTCCAGGAGATGCCGGTCAGCACGGCCGCGAAGAGCAGCAGGCCGCCCATGGTCGGCACGGCGTCCATGACGCCGCCGCCGCGGGTGAGCACCGACTGGGCGGATTCGACCAGGTAGTGCAGCGGCATGACCTTGGAGACGGCCTTCAGCCACTCCGGGGCGCCGTCCAGCGGGAAGAACGAGCCGGACAGGAAGGACATCGGCAGCACGATGATCTGCGAGATGCCGTTGGCCGCCTCCTCGGTCTTGGCGACCGAGCCGGCCAGCAGGCCGATCGACATGAAGGCGAGCGTCGCGCAGGCCACCAGCGGGATGACCAGCCACCAGTTGCCGGTGAGTTTGAGCCCGAAGAAGCCGGTCGCGACCACCAGGAAGACGGCGGTCTGCAGGAACGCGGTCAGCAGCGAGACCAGGATCCGGGAGCTGATCACGGTTCCGGCGCTGAGCGGGGCCAGCCGCAGCCGGCGCAGCACCTTGGTCTTGCGCCAGTTGACCAGGGTCAGCGCGGCACCGAACACCGCGCCGGTGGCGACGGCCCAGCCGAGCAGGCCGGGGGTGAGGAACTGGATCGGCTTGAGCGACTTGTCCTCGACCTGCTGGGAGTCCAGCACGAAGGCCGGCTTCTGCCCGGTGGCGGCCTGGTTGGCGCTCTGGACCACCGAGTTGAGGATGCCCTGGAGCGCGCCGGCCCGGACCTGGTCGGCGGCGGTGTAGCGCAGCTCGACCGTGCCGTTCGGGCCCTGCTTGATCAGCGCGTCGTAGTCGCCCTTGCGGACCTTCTCCAGCGTGCCGGCCTCGTCGTCGGTCTTCGTGATGGTGAGGACCTTGTCCAGCCCGGCCCGGTCCTCGCCCTGGATCGAGTCGAACAGCCTCACCGCGCCGACCTGCGCCACCTTGGCGTGCGGGCTGCCGGAGCCCTTGGTCACGGAGCCGAAGAAGACCAGGAACACCAGCGGGAACAGCAGGATGAAGAAGGCCGCGGTGCGGTCGCGCTTCATCCCGAGCAGCATGGCGCGGGACAGGCTCCAGAACGCGCTGACCCGCTCCCGCTCGCCGGCGGCCGGGCCGCCGCGCCGGGCGGGGGCCTGCGGCTCGGTGGGGGTGGTGGCGGTCATGCGCGGAACTCCCGTCCGGTCAGCTGGAGGAAGACGTCCTCCAGGGTGGCGCCGCGCACTTCCAGGCCGCGCAGCGCGTTCTGCTCGGCGAGGACGCTGAGCACCGGAGCCGGGAGGCGGGTGGAGACGGAGAGCGAGACGCTGTCGTCCTCCAGGGTGGCGATCTCCGCGCCGGCCGCGGTCAGCAGCTCCCGGGCGCGCTCGAGCGGGAGCTGGCCGGAGGCCACGCTGATCCGGACGGTGTCGTCGATCTCGCGGATCAGCGCCGCCGGGGCGCCGGTGTGCAGGATCTTGCCGTGGTCCATGATCGAGACCCGGTCGCAGAGCACCTCGGCCTCGTCGAGGTAGTGCGTGGTCAGCACGACCGTGCGGCCCTCGGCGTTGATGTCCCGCAGGAGGTCCCAGAGGTTGCGCCGGGCCTGCGGGTCCAGCCCGGTGGTGGGCTCGTCCAGGAAGACGAGCTCCGGGTCGTGGGCCAGCGCGCAGGCGATCGACAGGCGCTGGGCCTGGCCGCCGGACATCTGGTCGGTCAGGGTCTCGGCCTTGTCCGAGAGGCCGACCCGCTCCAGCATCGCGTCGGCCCGCTTGGGGCCGACCCCGTAGAACGACGCGAAGGTGCGGATGGTCTCCCGGGCCGTCAGTTTCCGGAAGAAAGCGGAGGCCTGGAACTGCACGCCGATTCGCGGCAGCAGTTTCGGATTTCGCGGCCAGGGCGCCATGCCCAGCAGCTCGACCCGGCCCTCGTCCGGTTTCCGGACGCCCTCCAGGATCTCCATCGTGGTGGTCTTCCCGGCGCCGTTCGGGCCCAGGATCCCGTAGAACTCGCCGGCCTCGACGGTGAACGACACCCCGTCGACGGCCTGCACATCCCCGTACCGCTGGCGGATGCCGTCAGCGGATATAGCAGCAGTCATGTGGCCTGAGCCTAGGGGCAGGGAAGGCTCCGGCGCACGCCTGCGGCAGCGAATTTGCGGATATTTTGAGGATGGTCCAAACAAATCCGAGCCGGGCGGATGTCGAATTCCGCCCGGCCCGGCCGGAGTTGTCACCGACGTGTGGTCAGGTAACGATTTGACGGGTTTTCAGTCGGAGAATCCCCTCCGACCGACGGCCGGTCAGCCGCGGTGCACGGTGATGGTGGTCCAGGCGCCGATGTGGATCCGGTCGCCGTCGTTCAGCGGTACCGCGGTGTGCGGCGGGACGGGCTCCGCGCCGCCGTTCATGGTGGTGCCATTGGTCGAGTCCTGGTCCACCAGGACCCAGCTGCCGTCCGCCTGTTCGGCGAGCAGCGCGTGCTGGTGCGAGGCGCCCGGGTCCTCCGGCGGGACGGACAGGTCGATCTCCGGCACCGTGCCGCGGTGCTGGCTGCGCCGCCCGATCCGCAGCTGGCCGCGGCCGGTCAGCGGGATCCGGCGCTCGGGGCAGTACGGCGGGAAGAACAGGCCGGCCGCCTCGGGGCCGCTGCGGGCCATCATGTCGGTGAAGTAGTCCCGGTCGGCCGAGACCACGGCGATCCAGTTGGTCCGCACCGGCTCGGCCGGGGCGGTCTCCTGGGGCTGCTGGGGGACGGGCGGGGCCAGGTTGAACGAGGTGCCGAAGTCGCCGCCGCGGCTGTTCGGGCCGGGGCCGGTCGGCTGGGCGTACACCGGGCCGGAGTCCTCGCGCACCGAGGTGTCGGGGAACGCGCCCTCCGGCGGCGGGTAGCCGTAGGTGTGCTGGTGCGCCGGGGCCTGCGGCTGCTGGGGGACGGGCGGGGCGACGGCCTGCTGGGCCGCCGGCGGCTGGCCGAGCGGGGACTGCCCGAGCGGCTGCTGGCCGAACGGCGGTTGGCCGTGCGGCGGTTGTCCCGCCTGGGCGTGGCCGTGCGGCGGCTGACCGGCCTGGGCGTGGCCGTGCTGGGCCTGCTGCGGCGGGGGGCCGCCGTAGGAGGCCGGGATGTTCAGCGGCTGCTGCGGCGGCTGTTGCTGCTGCTGTGCCGCGCCGGGCACCTGGCGGCGCGAGGGCGTGGAGAGCTCGTAGTCGTAGCCGCACTCCTCGCAGAACCGTCCGGTCTGCGGGCTGCGGCAGATCGGGCAGACGGCCAGGCCCGCGGTGAGGCCCTGCGGTCCGGCCTGCGGCGGGACGGCCCCGTGCGGGGGTACGGCCCCGTGCCGGCCCGGGGGCACCAGGCCGGGCGGCGGCAGGGGTGCCCCGTGCGGCGGGACGGCCCCCGGCGGCATCGGCGGCGGAGGCGGCGGCGCGCCGAAGGAGGCGCCGCCGTACCCCGGGTGTCCGGAGTGCGCGCCGGGCGCGGAGTCGCCCCCGTGCGCCCCCGGGTAGCCTCCGTGCGCCCCCGGCGCAGGGGCCGGCGGAGTCATCGGGAAGCCGCAGAAGTCGCACCAGTCCTCGGCCTGCGACTCGTGGCCCCTCGGGCAGATCGGCATCAGGTCCCCCTCGTTTCGGGCCGGCTCCGTGCGGCGTCGCGCCGGGGTGCCGGCCCGGTCACGTCTTCAGCGGTCACTTCTTCACACGTACCGTCTTGGTCGACCGGGTCTCAAGGGTCATCGAGTCGGCCTCGCTCACGTTCTTACGGAACCGAACCGTACCCTCCTTCGGGTCCACCACGTCCACCACCTTCTGGAGCAGCTTGTAGGTGCCCTCGTTCCCGGTCGCGTGGGCGATCCGGACGGCGGCGCCCAGCTTGGCGGTCGCCCGGTCGACGTCCCCGGCCCGGTGGGCCTCCAGGCCCTCCTGGATGGAGGAGGCGAGCTCGGCCTGCCCGGTGTAGTGGGCGACCTGCGGGCTGATCCGGGTGGAGGAGGCCAGGTCGTCGGTCCAGACCGCCTTGACCAGGCCCTGGGTGAGCACCTCGGGGGTGCCGCCGGCGACCTGCTCGGGCAGCACCAGGCTGATCCGGGCGGCCAGCATCTCGTTGCCGACCGAGGCGGCCGGCACCTCGACGCAGACGTGGTAGTCGCGGCTCTCGTCGCCCCAGGAGCCGGTGGGGTAGTCGCCGGCCCGGGGGCCGGCCTCGGTGCGGCGGGAGCTCAGGTCTTCGACCGCGGGGGCGACCTGCTTGACGAACCGGACCCTGGCGTTGGCCGGGGTCCAGATCCGCAGCGCGACGTCGGCGACCTGCTTGCCCATCGCGCCGGCCATCATCGAGCGGAAGTCCTCGGCCAGGCCGGAGGGCTCGGCGACGATGTCGGTGGTGCCGAGCAGCGCCGAGGAGATGCGGCGCAGCTCGTCGATCCGCCAGTCGGTGCCCACGCCGCGGCAGTCGGCGGTGAAGTGGCCGGTCACCCGTTCGACGGTGCGGGCCAGGTCCTCGGCCGACTCGTGCTCGTTGTTGCCGTCGGTGAGCAGGACGGCGTGCCGGATGGCGATGTCGCGGCGGGTGAGGAAGAGCTGGTCGGCCTTGGCCAGCCAGGTGCCCATCGCGGTGCCGCCGGCCGCGGTGAGCCGGCGCAGCGACTCCTTGGCCTGCGCGCGGGTGGTGGCGGAGGCGGTGGCGAGGGTGCCGTCGCCGGGGTAGATGTCGCGGGCCTCGTGGGTGCCGGCGACGACCGCGAAGGCGGTGCCGTCGCGCAGCGCGTCGATGGCGGCGGCGGTGGCCTCACGGGCACCGTTGATCTTGGTCTTGGGGTAGTCCATCGAGCCCGAGCAGTCCACCAGGACGACCACGGCCGCCGCGGTGCCGGCGCCCGCCGCGGTGGCGTCGGCGAAGCCGAGGGGCCGGCCGCCCGAGGTGCCGCCGCCGGTCGCCGTGACGGTGACGATGGCGTTGACCTCGCGGGCGCCGTCGGCCAGGTACTCGTTCTGGAAGATCTCCACGTTGAACCTGGGCAGGTTCGGCTTCGCCAGTGTTGCCATGGGGCGGTCGGCTCCCGTCGGGTGAGGGGTGGACGTGCTCAGGACGGTGGGGCGGCCCGCCGGGCGGGGCCGGCGGGCCGTGCCGCCGGAGCGTCCGGCGGGTGGTCGGGTCAGGCCGTCGGCGGGTGCGGCGGCTGCGGCGGGACGGGCGGAACGGCGGGCGCGGTCGGCGGGACGGACGGCGCCGGGGGGACCGGGGGTACGGGCGGGGCCGGGGGCAGCGGGGCGGCGGCGGAGCCGATCACCGGGAGGTCCGGCAGGGTCGGCTCGTAGTCCTCGTCCTCCTCCGGGGCCGGCCGGACGGCCGCGCGCGGAGCGATCACCGGCAGGTCGAACGCGGTGGGGGTCTCCTCGGCCGCCTCGAGGGCGGCGGCCGGCGGGTCGATCGGCAGCACGGCGACGGTGATGTTGTCGTGGCCGCCGGCCGCGACCGCGAACTTCACCAGGGTCTGCGCCGTGGCGAGCGGTTCGGTGCGGGCGTCCGGGCGCACGTAGTACGCCAGGTCGGTGGCCGCCTCGGCGTAGTTCCACAGCCCGTCGGTGCAGATCAGCACCACCCCGGGGACGTGCGGGGTGAAGTCGAGGGTGTGCGGCACGACCTCCTCGGCGTCGGCGCCGAGCCAGCCGGTGATCGCGTGCGCGCGGGGGTCGGCGTAGGCCTCGGCCTCGCTCATCAGCCCGGCCTCGACCATCCGGGCCGCCCAGGAGTCGTCCTGGGTGAGCCGGAACGGCTCGGCGGCGGCGCGGTCGTCCGGGATCCAGTACGCCCGGGTGTCGCCGACCCACCCGATGGTGACCCGGCCGCCCGCGGCTATCGCGCTGACGAAGGTGCAGGCGGGCGCGTTGAGGTCGGGCCGGGTGGGGCCGGCGCCGTCGGTGGCGAGGCCGGCGACCGCGTCGGCGGCGTCGGCGACGGCCTGGCGCATCGCCGAGTTCGGGTCCCGGCCGGCCTCCAGGGCGGTCAGCAGCGACTCGGAGGCGGCGTCCACGGCGGTCTCCGAGGCCTCGTCCGGGCGGTCGGAGGAGGAGACGCCGTCGCACACCACGGCGACCACGACCGGCTCGCCGCCGGGCAGCGAGGTCGCGGCGACGGTGAAGGAGTCCTCGTTGCGGTGGTGGCGCACGCCGCGGTCGCTGACCCCGGCGACGCCCCCGAGCGCCTTCTCCATGTGGTCGCGCGGGCGCGGCTGGGCGCTGCCGCAGCCCTCGCAGTAGCCGTCCGGGGCGACCTGCGGCTGCCCGCAGTGCACGCAGACCTGCCCGCGCGGCGACGGTACGGCCTCGCCGCGGGCGGCGGCCCAGCTCGTGGGCATCGAGCCGGGGGCCGCCCGGCCGTCCCGGCCGGTCCCGCAGGAGCCGCAGTAGGCGTCCTCCTGGTCCATCGGCTCCGAACAGCTCGGGCACTCGGTCTGCTGCGGCATCTGCTACACCCACGTCCTGGGACGGGCACGGTTGGCCCGTTCCACCATCTCGATCCTGGTCTCCGCCCGGTCGGCCAACCGGGCGAGTACCCGGTAGGACTGTTCCAGGGCGAAGCGCAGTTCCCGCTCCTGTGCGGGACGTCCCAGTACCACCAGGTCGGTGGTGCGCCGGCCGGCCGCCTCCTCGGCGCCGACCCAGCCGAGGGCCGTGTCGAGCACCTCGACGGCGAGCTCCTCGCGGCGGCGGGCGTCCAGCCGCAGCGCGGTCAGCTGGGCGGAGCTCGCGCCGAGGTCGGCGGCCAGGTCGTCGGTGGTCCGGCGCTCGCGCAGCCGGGCCCGGACGGCGGCGATCCGGGCGGCGGTGTAGTGGCTGGAGGTGGCCGGGACGGTCTCCAGGACGCGGACCGCGGCGGTCCGGTCCTCCTCGGCCAGCCGGACCCGGGCCAGCCCGAAGGCGGCGCTCAGGTAGGCGTGGTCGGTGGCCCACACCAGCCGGTAGAACTCGGCCGCGTCGCCGCCGTCGCCGAGCAGCTCGGCGCAGATGGCGAGGGCCAGCTTGGGGGCGGCCTCGCCGGGGAAGGCGTCGTAGACGGCGTCGAAGGCCTCCGCAGCAGCCCGGAGGGCGGTGGAGGAGCCGTCGACGAGGGCGGTCAGCCCGCGGTACCAGACCACCCGCCAGTCGTCCGGCTGGTCCCGTTCCAGCTCGGTGAGGCGGTTCACGGCGTCGTCGTGGCGGCCGAGTTCGAGCAGGGCGCGCAGTTCGCGCAGCCGGCTCTCGACCGAGACGGCGGGCGCGGCGGCCAGTGCGGCGAGCGTCTCCTCGGGGTCGGGGGTGACCAGGACGGCGAGGAAGCCCGCGTTCGGGTCGCCGGGGTCGACCCGGGGGACGGGCAGTGCGAGGGCGGCGGCGGCCGGGTCCAGGGGGGCCACCCGGAGCTGCCCGGCCTGTTCGGTGGGCAGGACCAACTCGGTGTCCACGACGCGCAGTTCGGGGCCGAACAGGGTGGAGGGCGCGGGCCGGGGCCGGTCGTCCTGGAGGGCCAGGACCTCCCGCAGCACGCCGGTGAGCTGGTCGGCCATCTCCTCGGCGGAGGCGAAGCGGCGGGCCGGGTCCGGGTCGGTGGCGCGGACCAGGAAGCGGTAGTACGACTCGTACCTGGCGAAGACCTCGACCTGTTCCGGGCCGGGCAGCGAGTCGCGGTAGGTGCCGCTGTAGCCCTGGAAGTCGAAGGTGAGCACCGCGAGGGTGCGGGCCACGGTGTACAGGTCGGAGGCGACGGAGGGGCCGTCGGTGGCGATCTCCGGGGCCTGGTAGCCGATGGTGCCGTAGATCGGGCCGTCGTCGTCGAAGCGGCGGACCGCGCCCATGTCTATGACCTTGAGCGTGTCGCCGCTCTGGATCACGTTGTCGATCTTGAAGTCGCAGTACACCAGGCCCCGGCCGTGCAGGTAGCCCAGGGCCGGCAGCGCCTCCAGCGCGTAGGCGATCCCCTGCTCGACGGGCAGCGGTTCGCGCCGGCCGTCCGCGGTGCGGCGCTCGTTGGCGATGTCCTTGAGCGACTTCCCGCCGACGTACTCCATCACGATGTAGCCGTCGGTGGAGCCGGTGCGCAGGTCCGGGTGCTCGGCGAAGTTGATGATCCGGACGATGTTCGGGTGGTCCACCTCGGCCAGGAAGCGCCGCTCGGCGACGGCCGCCGCGAGCGCGTCCTCGTCCCCGGTGTCCAGCAGGCCCTTGAGCACCACCCACTTGTCGTGGACCCGCCGGTCCACCGCCAGGTAGATCCAGCCGAGCCCGCCGTGCGCCAGGCAGCCCACCACCTCGTACTGCCCGCCGACCAGGTCGCCGCGGCGCAGCTTGGGCGTGAACGAGTACGGCGTGCCGCACTTGGTGCAGAAGCCGTCCGGGCGGCCGGGGCGGCCGTTCTTCTCCCGGCCTACCGGGGTCTCGCACTTGGAGCAGAACCGCTTGCGCTCGGGCACCTCGGGGTCGGCCAGCACCGCCTGGGACGGGTCGGCCGCCTCGACGGTCGGCACGGTGACCAGGCCGGCGCCCAGCCGGCTGCGGGTGCCGGCGGTGGAGCCGCCCCGGGTGGAGCGGACCGAGAGGGAGCGGCTGCTGCCGGTGCGGGTCGAGCGGTGCGAGCGGGAGCGGCCGGACATCGAGCGGGCCGAGCCGGTGCGGACCGACAGCGAGCGGGCCGAGCCGTCGTGGCCGGAGCCGCCGCGGCCGGGGCCGGGGGAGACCCGGGCGGAGGGGACGTGGGGCTGGGTGACGCCGGTGTCGCCGCCGGGCGGGGTCAGGCCGCACTCGTCGCAGTAGCCGTCCGGGTCGATGGTGCCGGAGCAGTCGCGCGGGCAGGGCGCGCCGGGGCCGGCGGCCGGTGTCCCCGTGGCCCCTGTCGCCCCCGCGCCCGGTGCCCCCGCCGCTCCGGTCGTCGCGGTGGTCCCGCCCGCCGGGGCGAGCCCGCACTCGTCGCAGTAGCCGTCGGCGTCGATCCTGCCGCTGCCGGAGCACTCCGGCCGTTCGCACGTCCCGCCCATCACCCTCAGCCCCCCTGGACCTGTCCGTCGGCCGGCTCCTGGCCGGCCGCCTCCTGTGCCTGCCCGGCCTCGGTCTGGGCCGGGCGCAGCGACTGCTGGAACCGGGCCACCGCGGCGGCCGCCGCCCGCAGGTCGCAGGGCGCGCTCCACAGCAGCCAGCGCGCCTTCTCGTACCGTTCGATCACTTCCGGGTCCTCGGAGACCCGCAGCCGGGCCGCCATCGCCTTGTAGGCGTCCAGCCGGCCGCGCAACTCGGCCCGGACGGCCAGCGGCTGGGTCACCTCGGTGAGCGACTGCCGGGCCCGGCCCAGCTCCTTGGCGGCGGCGTCCTCCAGCGTGTCCAGCAGCGGCGCCAGCCGGCCCCACTGCCCGGCCTGGCGCAGGTCCAGGGCCGCGACGATCCGTTCGCGCAGCGCCGAGGCCGGTCCGGGCACCGCCGGGACGTCGCTGGACGCTATCTTCGCCAGCACCTCGCCGCGCGCCCGGCGGGCCTCGGCCAGGGTGGCGTCGGCCCGCTGGAGGAGGTCGCCGACGCCCTGGAGGCGCTCCTCGGCCTCGTCGCGCAGCCGCAGCAGGTCCTCCAGCTCCAGCCGGACGCCGTCCAGCGCCCGCCCGGCCCGGTCGAACCGCTCGGTGTCGACCACCCCGGCCGGGCCGGCGAAGGCCGAGCCCTCCGGGACGGTGCCGCGCTGGGCGGGCACCCGGGCCGGGCGCCACAGCGCCAGCGGGTCCCCGTGGACCTCGGCGCGCAGCCCGGTGAGGTCCTGCTCGATCCCGGCCAGGTCGTCGCCCAGCGGGTGGCTCCCGGTGCGCACGCCGAGCGAGGCGGCGAGGGTGCGCACCCGCTGGAGCTCGGCCAGCAGCAGGTCGATCCGGGCGGGGAGCGCCGACCAGACCGCGTCGGCGGCGCTGACCACCTCCAGCACGGTGGCGTACCAGGAGTTCATCCGGACCATCAGCGCGTCCAGGCTGATCCGTTCGACCAGCCTGGCCGGCGCGCCGAGCACCTGCGGGCCGTCCGGCACCACCCCGCCGGGGACGGTCACCGCGTCTCCGGTCAGCAGTTCGCTCAGCTCGGCCAGTTCGGGCGCGCCGGGCTTGGCCTTGCGGGCCCGGACGGCGCGCGCCGAGGCCAGCGCCTCGGAGTAGCGGTCGAACAGCGCCCAGAGCAGGGGCAGGCCCTTGCCGGCGACGGACCAGCGCTCCAGGGTGCGTCCGGACAGCTCGGCGCCGTCCAGCAGCCGCAGGCCCGAGTGGTCCTGGAGGGCGAGCAGCGCCGACTCGACCGCGTCCCGCTCCGCGCCGAGGCGGGCGAGCGCGCGGTCGACCTCCTCCCGGTTCAGTACCGGGCCAGCCGATGCCGCCACCGCGGTGTCCTTCCTTCCTCGCGTGCGATCCCGACGTTCCTGACGTGCCTGACGTGCTGGACGTACCGGACGTGCGGTCCCACGACAACCCCCGTGTCCACCACCGGTCTCCCCGTGGTGATCGTCCCGAACCCTAGCCGGTGGCCGTTCGGGCGGAGCGGGCGCGGGGCGTCAAGGCACCGTCAACGCCCCGCTGACGGCCCGCGCGCTACCTCCCCCGCGCCGTCCCCCGCGTCGCCCCCGGACCGGCCCGGGGTGGACCCCGGGGTGGCCCCGACGCCGGCTCAGCGGGTGCCCGGCCAGTAGCGGTCGGCCTCGTTGAGCATGTACGGCTTGAGCCAGTGCTCGTACGAACGGGCCCAGTCGCCGCGCGCGTAGTAGTCGGCCAGGACCTGGTTGACGCGGGCGGTCAGGTCGGTGCTGTCCTTCAGCATGGCGACGCCGACCACCTCCGGCTGGGCCTCGCCGTCCACGATCCGCACGGTCTGGTCCTGCGCGGCCTGACCGGCCGCCAGGCCGTTGTCGGTCATGGTCGCGTCGACCTTGCCGAGCTGCATCAGGACCAGGCAGTCCAGCTGGTTCTCCACCGTGACGACCTGCCGGGCGGTCTTCTTCTCCGTGACCACGGTCAGCGCGGTGGAGCCGGCGGCGGCGCAGACCCGCTGGTCCTTGACGGCGTCGTCGATGTTCTTCGCCGGCGAGGCCGTCGGCACCAGGACGCGCTGGGTGATGTTGAAGTACGGCTTGGAGAAGGCGACGTCCTCCATCCGCTTGCAGTTGATCGTCATGGTGCGGACGATCAGGTCGACCCGGCCCTTCTTGATGGCGTCGATCCGGTCGGCCGTGGCCACCGGCTTGAGCACCACCTTCTCCGGGTCGCCCATGACGGCCGCGCCGATCGCCCGGGCGAGGTCGATGTCGAAGCCCTCGATCTGGCCGGTGTTCGGGTTGCGGGCGCCCCAGCGGTAGCTGTTCTGGTCCACGCCGATCACCAGGCTGCGCCTGGCCTTGATGGCCTTCACGGCCGGGCCGTCGTCGGTGCTCGGCGGCACGCTCTTCGTGACGTCACAGCCGTCGGCCTGCTCCTGCTGCTCCTGCTGGTCCTGCTTCGCCCGGTGCACGGCCGCCGGCGCGGCGCCGACCGGGCCGCCCCCGGCGAGCACGGCCGCGCCGGCCGCCAGCAGGGCCACCGCGACGGCGGGCCTGGTCCTCCTCCCGGAACCGCCGGAACGGCCGGAACCACTGGAACCTCTGAAGCTCCTGAAACCCCTGGTGCGCATCGGTCGCTCTCCCCCTTGCCCGTTACCGGTACTCGGCCAGTCGCCGGCCCAGGCCGCGCAGCGCGGCGGCCGCGGCCACCAGGCCGAGCAGCGCGGCGGCGACGGCGGCGGTGCGCAGGTCCCCGCCGGTGCCCTCGGCGGCCTGCTTGAAGCGGTCCTGCTCGATGTCGGCGGCCTGGGCGAGCGCCTTGTCGGTGGCGTTGAAGGAGGCGTCGGCGGTGGCCGCGTCGCCCTTGGCCGTCACGGTGGCCTCCAGTGCGCCCTGGTAGTCGGCCTCGAACACCTCCCGCTTCCGGGCCTCGTCGTGCCGTTTGCGCCACTCGTCGAACTGCCTGGCGGCCTCCCGGACGCCCGGCTGGGCGGCCGAGGGGGCCAGGCGGAGGGCCTCCGGCAGCGAGCCGGCGGACCGGTCCGCCGGGACGTCGGTGGTTCCGGCGAGGTCTCCGACGGCCTTCGTCCACTGGTCGGCGTACTTGGTGGTCGAGCCGCGGGCGACGAAGTGGAGGTTCTCCGCCAGCCGGGCGGTCAGCACGTCCGCCCGGGCGGTGTTGAGCGCCTTCAGCGGGGCCGCGCCCTCGTGGACGCTCCGCTTGAGCGCCGCGCTGGTGGTCAGACCGGTGACGGCCAGCCACAGCCCGCCGGCCAGGACGGCGGCGGTGGCGCCCAGCAGCCCGATGTTGAACACCCGGTTGGTGCGGCGGAACAGCGTGAGCTGCACCCAGGCCAGCGCGGCCAGGGTGACCAGCGCCAGGCCGTACGCCCCCCACGGCACCGCCTTGGCCTCGGCGTAGTCGTCGGCCAGCTCCTGGTTCTCGGCCGCGGCCAGTTCGGCGGCGGCCGGCAGCAGCACGGTCTGCATCTGCTCGGAGGCGTACCGCAGGTAGGCGCCGCCGAGCGGGATGCCCTGCCGGTTGTCGGCCCGCGCGGTCTCCACCAGGCCGGCGTAGGCGGGGAGTTGCTGGTTCAGCCGGGAGAGCGAGCCCTGGGCGGGCGAGGTCGCGGTGGTCCGGGCGGCGGCCTGGGCGATCAGCTTGGCGGCGGTGGCGATGTCCTGCTCGTAGCGGGTGCGGACCGCGTCGGGCTCGGCGCCGGCCAGCAGGAAGCCGCTCGCCGCGGTGGTGGCGGCGTCGGCCAGGCTGCGGTGGATCTCGGCGGCGTCCCGGCTGAGCGGCTGGCTGTACGAGACCACCCGGTCGGCGGCCTGTGCCCTGGTCTCCAGCTGCCAGGCGGTGAGCCCGCCGAAGGCGACGGTGAGCACCGCGAGCACCACGCCGGCCAGTCGCAGCCGGCCTGGGGGCGTGCGAGTGGCCTGTGCGAGCCGGGCGCGCACGCCGGTGGCGACGGCCGCCGGAGGGCGCTTCTCGGGCGCCCCACCGGGTCTGGCCGCCGGGGGCGCCCCGCCGGACTTCGCGAGCGGGGCCGATCCGGGGACGGCCGGTGCCCCCGGTGCGGCCGCCGCCACCGGCACGGCCGTCGCCACCGCGGCGCCCGGCGCCCCCGGCAGCTGGTTCGGCCGTGCCGGGAACGCGGCGCCGGACGCGCCGTTGCCTACTGGTGTTGCCACCCGCCTCATCCTCCCCTGGGGCCGGGCCCGTCCCCGGGGCCCGACCGATGGCAGCAGTATGGCCGTGACTCCCCCCGACCACACCTGACTTGCGCCGATCTTGAGCATGTCGTGCACGTCCCCCGGACGGCCCGTGGCACCGGCGCGGCCGGTGCCGTCGGTGCGGCCCGTACGGTCCGTACGGTTCGTGCCGCTCCCGCCGGTCGTCTCCTGCCGGTCGTCCCGAGAGGTGGCGAACCGTCCGACGCGGGCCGCACCCTACGCGGTTCCCCCGGCCGGGCGGAGCGCGGGGGTCCGGTTGCGGGCGGGCTTTCCCGGGTGCGGCGACCCCTCGCTCCGTACGATGGAGGTATGCGCCTGCTTGGAACGATCTCGCCCGACCGTCCGCTGCTCGTCGTCGCCGTGCGCGAGGAGGCCGCCCACCTGGACGACCGTCTGCCCGTGCTGCTCACCGGGATAGGGAAGGTCAACGCCGCCGTCGCGCTGGCCACCGTCCTCGCGCAGGGCGAGAAGCCGTCCGAGGTGATCAACCTCGGTACGGCCGGCGCGCTGCGCCCCGGCTGGGAGGGCACCCACCACGTGGTCCAGGTGATCCAGCACGACCTCGACACCGCCGCCCTGCACGCGCTCACCGGGCGTGAGTACGGGGCCCCGCTGGTGATCGGCAAGGGCGACGGCCCGGTGCTGGCCACCGGCGATCTCTTCGTCTCCGACACGGACGCCCGCGACCGGCTCGCCGAGCACGCCGACCTGGTGGACATGGAGGGCTACGCCGTCGCCACCGTCGCCCACCGCGCCGGGCTGCCGGTGCGGCTGGTCAAGCACGTCAGCGACCAGGCCGGGGACGGTGCGGAGCACAGCTGGAAGGAGGCGGTGGACGACTGCGCCCGGAAGCTGGCCGACTGGGTGGTCGCGCAGGGCTGGTGACGTCCTCTCAGGGGCTGGTCAGGGTGGCGCGGTGACCGGGGGGAACGCAGGGCCGACCGGGCTTGACCGGGGAGGGCGCGGCCGCCCTCCCCGCCCCGCCTCCCGGGTCAGCCGTTCCGGAAGTCGGTGAGGTCCAGGCCCGCCAGCCGCTCCGGGTCGGTGAGCACGTCGATCGCGACGATCGCGCCGTCCACCACGGTGAACGCCATGACCGACAGCGGCCGGCCGTTGTCGCCGATGACCACCGCGCCCGCGGTGCCGTTGACCAGCGCCGGGCGGGCGAACGGCGACAGCGTGCCCCACAGGACGGCCTGGCCGGCCACCGTGCCGGCGCCCGAGAGCACCACGGTGTGCCGGGCCAGCAGCGCGCCGCCGTCCGAGCGCAGCACCACGTCCGGGTCGAGCACGGCGAGCAGCGCGTCCAGGTCGCCGTGGCGGGCGGCGGCGAAGAACGCGTCCACGGCCGCCCGCTGCCGGCCGAGGTCCGGGTCGGGCGCGGGCGCCTGCCCCTGCACCTTGCGGCGGGCCCGGCTGGCCAGCTGGCGGGTGGCGGCGGCGGTCTTCTCGATCAGCGGGGCGATCTCCTCGAACGGCACCGCGAACAGGTCGTGCAGCACGAAGGCGACCCGCTCGGCCGGTGACAGCGACTCCATCACCACCATCAGCGCCAGCCCGACCGAGTCCGCGAGCATCACCTCCTGCTCCGGGTCCACCACGCCCTCGCGCCGCAGCAGCGGGTCCGGGATGCGCGGCGGGCCCGGCTCACCGCCCGGCCCGGCGGGCTCCAGCGGCTCCTCGCGGCGCTGGGCGCGGGTGCGCAGCAGGTTCAGGCAGACCCGGGAGACCACCGTGGTCAGCCAGCCGCCGAGGTTGTCCACCCCGGCGGTGTCGGTCCGGTCGTAGCGGAGCCAGGCCTCCTGGAGGGCGTCCTCGGCCTCGCTGATCGAGCCGAGCATCCGGTACGCGACCGCGCGCAGGTGCGGGCGGTGCTCCTCGAAGAGCGCGGTCCGGGCGGATTCCCCGTCCACCTTCTCGTCCACGTGTCACATTCCTTCGTCGCCGGGGGTCAGGGCAGCAGGAGTCACCCAACAACGGCCGCGGCGGGGAGATCAACTCCCCTCCCGGGACGAATCGGAGACGGTCATGACGAAGAACACGGTGCTGGTCACCGGAGGTACCGGGACCCTGGGCCGACAGGTGGTCCCGCTGCTGCGCGCGGCCGGGCTGCCGGTGCGGGTGCTCAGCCGGCGGGAGCGCCCGGACGCCGACGGCGTCGCGTACGTGCGCGGCGACCTGCTCGGCGACCCGGCGACGGCGGCCGCCCGGCTGGACGGGGCGCTGGCGGGCGTGGACACCGTGCTGCACCTGGCGGGCGGCCCCAAGGGCGACGACGTCGCCACCCGGCTGCTGGTCGCCGCCGCCCGGCGGGCCGGGGTGCGGCACCTGGTGTACATCTCGGTGATCGGCGCGGACCGGTTGCCGCTCGGCTACTTCCGGGCCAAGCACGCCGCCGAGCGGGCGGTGGCCGAATCGGGCCTGCCGTACACGGTCCTGCGGGCCGCGCAGTTCCACGACCTGGCGTTCACGGTGGCGGAGAAGACGGCCCGGCTGCCGCTCGTCCCGGCCCCCGGCGGGGTCCGCTGGCAGCCCGTGGACGTACGGGAAGTCGCCGCCCGGCTGGTGGAGTTGGCGCTGGGCGAGCCGGCCGGGGCGGTGCCCGACCTGGCCGGTCCGACGGTGTACGCGATGGAGGAGCTGACCCGCGGCTACCTCGCGGCGCGCGGCCGCAGCCGCCGGCGGCTGCCGCTCCGGGTGCCGGGCAAGGTCGGGCGGGCGTACCGGGCGGGGGAGAACCTGGCCCCGGCGGGCGCCGACCACGGGCGGCGGACCTGGGAGGAGTACCTGGCGGAGCGGCTGGCGGCCTGACGGCTGCCCGTCGTGGTCCGGGGGGTGGCCGCCGTGTCCCTCCTCGACGCCGTCCGCGCCGACTCCGCCGCCGCGCTCGGGCTCAGCGGCCCCCCGGCCGCCGTGCTCGGGCCCGACGTCCCCCGGCCTTCGGGGCCCTGGCGCGGCTGCGGGAGCTCGCGCTGGGCCCCGGGGCGTCGTACGTGCTGCTCAATGCCGAGGAGGGCAACGCCTACGAGCCGCTGTTCAGGCCCGGGCGGCTCCGGTGACGTCCTCGGTGGTCACCACCTTGGCGAAGCGCATCGCGTGCAGGGTGGCGGCCGTGGCGCGGGCGAGGTCGGCGGCCGGGATGGTGGTGCCGTCCGGGCCGGCCATGTCGAAGGAGTGCATGGCGTCGGTGGGGAAGATCGCGTCGTAGCCGAGGTTGCCGGCCATCCGGGCGGTGGTCTCGCAGCACACGTTGGTGATGATCCCGGTGACCACCACCTGCCGGGCGCCGCGCTCCTGCAGCCAGGCGTGCAGGTCGGGGGTGCCGTAGAAGGCGCTGTTGACGGTCTTGGTGACGTGCAGCGCCGGGGTGAGCCCGGCGACGAAGTCCTTCAGGTCGTGCCCCGGGGTGCCCCCGGCCAGCGGCGTGCCCGGGCCGTCGTGCTGCACGGTGACGATCGGGCGGTCGGTGTCCTGCCAGGCGGTGATCAGCTCGGCCATCCGCTGCTCGGCCTGCGGGTTGTCGCGGGGGCCGAAGGCGGGGGCCTCGAAGCCCTTCTGGACGTCGATGAGCAGCAGGAC
This sequence comes from Kitasatospora sp. NPDC056273, assembly GCF_042268845.1. Taxonomy (NCBI): domain Bacteria; kingdom Bacillati; phylum Actinomycetota; class Actinomycetes; order Kitasatosporales; family Streptomycetaceae; genus Kitasatospora; species Kitasatospora sp. NPDC056273. Next base: position 71,247 of record NZ_JBHJSJ010000002.1, read on the forward strand.
GGCGTCGGGGTCGAGGGCGAGGGGGGCGTCGAAGGCGTCGAGGTTCGTCATGCCGTCCATGGTGGTCGGCGGGGCCGGGGAGGCGTGATGGGCGGAGATGCCGACCATCGATAGATTCCTGCCATGCGTACGGTGGGTTGCCTGATCTTCGACGGTGTCCGGGCCTTCGACTACGCCGTGATCGGCGAGGTGTGGGCGAACCGGGCCATCCGGCCCGGCCAGCCCCTCTTCGACCTGCGGGTCTGCGGGCCGGAGGGCGCCCGGGTGCGGCTGGGCGGCGGGCTGGAGCGGCTCCCCGACCACGCCCTGGGCGCGCTCACCGACTGCGACCTGGTGGTGGTGCCGGGCGTCGAGGACCCGGGGGCCCGGCATACCCCGGAGGTCCTGGGCGCCCTGCGGGCCGTCGCCGCGGCCGGCGTCCCGATCGCCTCGCTCTGCGCGGGCGCCTTCGTCCTCGCCGAGGCCGGCCTGCTGGACGGCCGCGAGGCCACCACCCACTGGGCGCTCGCCCCCGAACTCGCCCGCCGCTTCCCGGCGGTGACGGTCCGGCCCGAGGTGCTCTTCACCGGCGGCGACGGCCTGTGGACCTCGGCCGGCGTCGCGGCGGGCATCGACCTCTGCCTGCACCTCGTCCGCACCGCCCACGGCCAGCGGGCCGCCGCCACCATCGCCCGCGCCATGGTCACCGCGCCCTTCCGGGCGGGCGGCCAGAACCAGTTCCTGCCCTCCCCGGTCCCGGACGCGGCCGTCGGCGACGACCCGCTGGCCCGCCTCCGCGCCGAGGTCCTGGCCTCCCTCGACACCCCCTGGACGGTGCGCCGGATGGCCGCCGCCGCCCTGATGTCCGAACGCACCTTCGCCCGCCGCTTCACCGCCACCACCGGCACCACCCCGATGCGCTGGCTCCTCGACCAGCGCGTCCTCACCGCCCAGCGCCTCCTGGAGGAGACCGACCTGCCCGTCGACACCGTCGCCACCCACTGCGGCTTCGCCTCCGCGGTCTCCCTGCGGCCGGTCTTCGTGGACCGGGTCGGCGTCGCCCCCCGCGAGTACCGCCGGGCCTTCCGCGGCCGCGAGGAGGGCTGAGCGGTTCGGACCGGCTGAACCGGGTGACGTCATCCGGGAGTTGATGGAGCGGTGGCGGGGCGGCGGGGGCCCGTTGCGGCGGAGAGGGCGAAGACCAGCAGGCCGAGGGCCGTCATGGCGGCGCCGGCGAGGTTGGTGAGGGGGAGGGCGGTGCCGGGGTGGGGGCCGCCGTGCTCGATGACGGCGGCGCCGAGCAGGGAGCCGAGGGTGATGCCCACGCCGAAGGCGGCGGTGTTGGCGGTGCCGACCAGGGCGGAGTCGCGGCCCGCGACCCGCAGGACGTAGGCCTGGGTCGGGGTGAGCAGGCCGAAGCCGCAGAAGCCGAGCAGGAAGAGGGTGGCCACGGCCGCGCCCTTGTGGTGGACGGTGGCGGTGAAGAGGGCGAGGGTGAGGGCGAGGGCCGCGAACAGGGCCGCCGTCGTCGGGACGAGGGCGCGGTCGGCGGCCCGGCCGGCCAGCCAGTTGCCCGCGACCAGCCCGGCGCCGTAGACGGCCAGCAGCCAGACCACGTCGCCCGTTCCGAAGCCGGTGACCGCGGTCAGCATCGGCTGGACGAAGGTGAAGGAGGCGAACAGCCCGCCGAAGCCGACGGCCGTCGCGGCGAGGGCCAGCCAGAGGCGGAGGCCTGCGAAGACGGCCAGTTCGGCGCGGAGCGAGGACGCGGCGGAGGCGGGGGCGTCGGTGGGGGCGGTGTCCGTACGGGGGAGGAGCCGCAGCAGGCCGAGCAGTCCCGCCGCGCCGAACACGGCGACCAGCGCGAACGCCCCGCGCCAGCCCCAGGCCTGCCCGGCCAGGGTGCCGATCGGCAGGCCGAGCACGTTGGCCAGGCTCAGCCCGGTGAACACCAGGGCGATCGCGGCTCCCCGCCGGGCCGTCGGGACGAGCCCGGAGGCCACGACGGAGGCGACGCCGAAGAAGGCGGTGTGGGTGCACCCGGTGAGGAAGCGGGTGGCCAGGAGCAGGCCGAAGGTCGGCGCGAGGGCCGAGGCGAGGTTGCCCGCCGTGAACAGCAGCATCAGCAGGACGAGCAGGCGCCGGCGGGGCATCCGCAGGGTGAGCAGGGCGAGTGCCGGACCGCAGGCCTGGCCGACGGCGTAGGCGGTGGTGACCAGCCCAGCACGGGCGACGGTGACGTCGAAGTCGGTGGCGAGGGCGGTCAGCAGGCCGTTCGTGACGAACTCGGTGGTGCCGACGGCGAAGGCGCTGAGGGCGAGCGCGAGCAGGGCGGGGGGCATGGCGGTGGAGGGTCCTTGGCTGGGGCGGGGCCGGGGCGCGGCCGGACGGGGCCATGCTCCGGCGCCCCGCGCGCCCCCGGCCAGCCACCTGTCGTTCCTACTCCTCGGAGGGTCACCCACGGCGCTGGCCTGCGGAAACCTTCCGCCGTAGCCTCGGTGGGCATGGGAGCCAACAGCGAGCTGGGCGAGTTCCTGCGCCTGTGCCGCGCCGCCGTCACCCCGGCCGAGCTGGACCTGCGCGTGCCGGCCGAGCACCGGCGGGTGGCCGGGCTGCGCCGGGAGGAGCTGGCCGGGCTGGCGGGCATCAGCGTCGCCTACTACACCCGGCTGGAGCAGGGGCGCAGCACCAACGCCTCGGACCAGGTGCTCGACGCGATCGCCCGCGTCCTGCGCCTGGACGCCACCCAGCGCACCCACCTGGGCGACCTCGCCCGCCGCCCGCCCCGGGCCGTACGGAGCCGCCCTCCGGTCGAGCAGCCGGACCCGCGCTCGGCGCACCTCCTCGCCTCGCTGGACCACGTGCCCGCCCTGCTGCTCGGCCGCCGCAACGACGTGCTCGCCTGGAACCGCCTCGGCCACGCGCTGCTCGCCGGACACCTCCCGTACGGGGCGCCGGACGATCCGGCCACCCGGCCGTCGATGAGCCGGCTGCTGTTCCTGGACCCGCGCACCCGCGAGCTCGAACGGGACTGGGAGCACTACGCCCGCACCCACGTCGGCTACCTGCGGCTGGTCGCCGGGCGGTACGGGGAGGACCGTGAGCTGGCCCGGCTGATCGGCGAACTCAGCATGAAGAGCCCGGAGTTCGCCGCCTGGTGGGCGGGCGGGAACGTGCGGGAGTGCACCTTCGGCAGCAGGACGCTGGACCATCCGGCGGTCGGGCCGCTGGAGGTGACGTACCAGGTGTGGCTCCAACCCGACCGGCCGGACCACCGGTTGGAGGTCTACACCCCCGGCCCGGACCCGGCCGCCGCGGCGGCGCTCGACGCGCTGGCGCGGTCGCGGCGGCCGTAGCGGGGGAGAAGGGGAGAAGGGGGAGAAGCCGACGGGGTGGCGGCCCTCAGCGCCGCCACCCCGTTGGCTTCTCGGCACGGGGCCCGTGGCGTGTTGAGCCAAACCCCACCTTGGGGTGAAGCCGGGTGGGGATTCCCGTGGGGACCGGTGCCGGTTCGGTGTGCGGCCGCGCACCCCGGCCGCCGCGCCCGCTGCGGTCCGGCGGGTGCGGTCCGGCGGGTGCGGGCCTTCAGGCCGTGGCGGCCGCGCGCAGCCGCTTCTTGTCCGGCTTGCCGACGGGCGTCAGCGGGATCTCGTCCACGAGGTGCAGCACCTCGGGGGCGAAGATCCGCCCCTTGCGATCGGTGACGAACGCGCGGAGGGTGTCCAGGTCGGGCCGCTGCCCCGGGGCGGGGACGACGGCGACGTGGACGTGCTCCGCCTCCTGGTCGTCGCGGACGCCGAAGACGGCGCAGCGGGCGACCGCCGGGTGGGTGAGGAGGAGGTCCTCCACCTCGGAGGGGTAGACGTGGCCGCCGACCACGATGATCAGGTCCTTGACCCGGTCGGAGAGGTAGAGGTAGCCGTCCTCGTCGAAGTAGCCGACGTCCCCGGTGTTCAGCCAGCCGTCCCGGAGCACCGCGGCGGTGAGGTCGGGCCGCTTCCAGTACCCGGCCATGACGGCGTCGGAGCGCAGGTGGATCCCGCCCTGTTCGCCGGTCGGCAGGTCGGTGCCGTCGTCGGAGCGGATCGCCACCTCGACGCCCGGGACGGGCCGGCCGACCGGGACCTGGCCGCCGGGGCCGATCCGGTCGTGCTCCTGCGGGGTGAGGAAGGAGATCAGCTGGGCCTCCGACATCCCGTAGAGGCCGACCAGGACCGGCCCGAAGACCTTGAGCGCCTCGCGGATCCGGGTCGGTGAGGCGGCGCTGCCCCCGTAGGAGAGGTACCGCAGGCTGGACAGGTCGGTGCGGCCGATCGCCGGGTGGTCGAGCAGCTGGTGGAGCAGCGGCGGCAGCACCCAGAGGTCGGTGATGTGCTCGCGCTCGATGGCGGCCAGGACCGCGCCGGGCTCGAAGGAGCGCTGGAGGACCACCGTGCCGCCGTGCTGGATGGTCAGGTCGGCGAAGATGCCGGCCAGGTGGGCGAGCGGGGTGGCGGCGAGGAGGCGGGGCGCGCCGGCGGCGGGGTCGCTGCCGATCGGGGCGTCGAAGATGTGGCGGTACGGTCCGTGCAGGCTGAGGATGCCCTTGGGGATGCCGGTGGTGCCGCCGGTGTGGCGGATGCTGAGGTCGTCCTCCGGCCCGACCCGGACGGCCGGGGGTTCGGCGGGGTGGTGGGCGGAGGCGGCGATGACGTCCTCGCCGAGGGCGGCGGGGTCGCCGCCGGGCCCGGGGCCGAGGGTGAGGACGGTCGGCACGTCGATCAGCGGGAGCAACTCGGCTGCCTCGGCGTACCGTTCGGCGTCCACGAGCAGCACGGTGGTGTCGACGCTCGCCGTGATCTCGGCCAGGACCGGGGTGCTCATGCCGTCGTACAGGTTCACCACCCGGGCCCCCGCGAGGCCCGCCGCGTACCGGGCGCTCAGGGCCTCGGGGGTGTTGCCGGTCAGCAGGGTCACGGTGGTGCCGAGGGCGGTGCCCCGGGCGATCAGCTCGTGGGCGAGGCGGTAGCCGGCGGCGGCGAAGTCGCCGGCGGTGATCTCGGCGCCGTCGGCGGTGACGATGGCCTGCCGGTCGGGATCGGAGGCGAGGGACTGGAGGATCAGAGCGGGACCGCTGACGAACTCCGCGTCGGGCATGGCTACTTCTTCCTTGTAGTTTGCAACCATGTCCACAGGCTAACCCCAACCTCCGCCCCTGGTCCGGGAACTGCCGAGGAGGGCCGAATGTGATCGTCCGTCACCCGGACAGGGGAATGATCGTGGGCGCCCGCCTGTTTCGGGGCGCACACCCGCTGAGGGGCCCGCGCGGTCAGAACGCCGCCGGGGGCCGGAGGGCGAGGTCGGTGGCGGCGGCCCAGTGCTCGGTCGCGGCGGTGACGATCGCGTAGCCGGGCTGAGAGGGGAGCCGGGAGATCAGGGCGCTGCGGCAGCCGTGGCTGCGGTGGACCTCGACGGGGACGGGGACGCCGTGGAGCCGGACCTCGCCGGGGGTGGGCGGGCCGTCCGGCGGGGCGAGGTGGATGCGGGGGTCGAGGCGGTCCGAATTCGCCAGGAAGGTGGAGAGTTGGGACCGCGGGGTGGTGAGGGAGCCCACCCGGTGGCCGGACGGGACGGGGCGCGAGGTCTGGACGACGGCCACGAGTTCGCCGTCCAGGTGGTAGTTGAGGTCGAGGTGGCAGAGGTAGCCGTCGGAGGACAGCCGCCCCAGCAGGAAGCGCCACCCGCGCGGGGCGTCGCGGAGCACGGCGATCTGCTCGCCCCACTCCTCGGCGGTCTCGCGGTGCGTCGGTATGCGGATGCCGTGCGGGCGGGTGTCGCGGAACAAGGGCTCCCCCAACGGGCTGGTGGTGACCGGGCGTCGGCACGATGATCGCGCCGCGAGGGGCACCGCGGGAGGGGGAGACGACTTTTCGGCCGTTCGCCGCGTCGGCGGATTGCTTCGGGCCGGGGTGGGACAGAAGCTTCGGGGCGTCGGCTTCGGCGGCGTCGCGGGGACATCCGGGCAACGGCCCGGTGAACCGCGGTCGACGCCGGTCGAACGGCAGCGGCAACCGGACGGGGGACGGGACATGGGTCAGGGCGGTGTCGCGACGTTCCGTGCGGGGGCGGCGCGGCGCCCGGTCGGCCTAGGAAGACGGGCGCTAGCCGCGGCCCACGTACGGCATGGCGCTGGGCATGACCAGGACGGACTGGATGTTCACCCCGAGCGGCAGTCCGGCCATGGTCCGCACCATGTCGACCACGTGCCGCACGTCCATGGTCGGTTCGACCCGCCGTGAGCCGTCGGCCTGGAGGACGGCCGGCTGGGGGTGGTCGGGCGGGGTCACGTTCCCGATGTCGATCTGGCCGCAGGAGATGTCGTGGCGGCGGCCGTCCAGGGACAGCGAGCGGGTCAGCCCGGCCACCGCGTGCTTGGCGGCGGTGAAGGCGGCGGAGTCCGGGCGGGGCGTCTGTGCGGAAGGCGCGCCGTTGTTGATGATCCGTCCGCCGCGCGGGGTCTGACGCTTCATGATCCGGAAGGCCGCGCGCGAGCAGAGGAAGGTGCCGGTGGCGATGGAGTCCATCACGCGGTGCCAGTCCTCGACGGCCACGTCCTCGGTCGGGGTGTACGGCATGACGTCGGCGGCGTTGTTGAACAGGAGGTCCAGCCGTCCGAACCGTTCCTCGACGAACTCGAACAGGCCGTCCACGGCCACCGGGTCGGTGATGTCGGCGGGGAAGGGGACGGCGCGGTCGCGGTCGGCGGGGGCGGCGAGCCCGGCCGTCTCCGCGAGCGGCTCCTTGCGGCGGCCGACCAGGACCACCGTCCAGCCGTCCGCCAGCAGGCCCAGCGCGCTCGCCCGCCCGATGCCGCGCCCCGCCCCGGTGACGACCGCCGTCCGCTCCGCCATGCCCCACGTCCCCTCTGCTCTGCCCTGCTCTGCTCGCGATGCCGTCCGGCAGGAACCCGTCCCGACGAAGGGCACCCCGAGCGTGCCCGGACAACCCTCGACCAAACAGGAGTCGCACATGAATGGCCGTAACCCGGCGGCGCAGTCGAACGGCCGCAGCCCGGCGCACGTGGATGTCCCCGACCCGGTACCGGGCCGGACCGACGGCAGCCGGCAGTGGTTCGAGCGGGCCAAGGAGTCACTGGCGGGCGGCGTCAGCTCCTCCGCCCGGCTGACCTCGACCGGCCCCGACCCCTACCCGCTCTACCTGGTGGGCGGTTCGGGCGCGCGGGTCCGGGACGTCGACGGCAACACGTACGTGGACTACCTCGCCGGCTACGGGAGCGCCGTGCTGGGCCACGCCGACCGGCAGCTCGCCGAGGCGCTCGGCGCCGTCCTGGGCGCCGGCACGATGTTCGGCACCTGCAACACGGTGGAGGTCGAACTCGCCGAGCTGATCCGGGAGATGGTGCCCTGCGCGGAACTGGTCCGGTTCGCCAACTCGGGCAGCGAGGCGGTGCAGGGGGCGGTGCGGGCCGCCCGCGGGTACACCGGGCGGTCCAAGGTGCTCAAGTTCGAGGGCCACTACCACGGTTGGTCGGACACCCTGGCCGTCTCCAACCGGCCAGACCCCGTCGAGGCCGGGCCGTACGGCGCGCCGCGCTCCGTGCCCCACTCGGCCGGCATCCCGGCCGGTGTCGTCGGCGACGTCGTGGTCTGCCCGTGGAACGACCCGGGGGTGTTGCGCGCGGTCCTGGACGCCCACCGGGGCGAACTCGCCGCCGTCGTCTGCGAACCGATCGTCGCCAACAACGCCTGCACCATGCCCGCGCCGGGATACCTGGCGCTGCTGCGGGAGGAGTGCACGGCACGCGGCATCGTGCTGGTCTTCGACGAGGTCTGCACCGGCTTCCGCACCGGCCCCGGCGGCGCCCAGGCGCTGTTCGGGGTCGTGCCGGACCTCGCCGTCTACGCCAAGGCGCTCGGCGGGGGCCTGCCGATCGCGGCCTTCGCGGGGCGGCGCGAGGTGATGGAGCCGGTGGCCGAGGGACGGGTGAAGCACGGCGGCACGTACAACGCCTCGCCGCTGTCCGCGACGGCCTCGCTGGTGACGCTGCGCAGGCTGAACCGGCCGGACACCGTGAAGCACGTCGAGGAGAGCGGCCGACGGATCATGGAGGCCGTCCGGCGGGCCGCCCGGGACCGGGGCGTCCCCTGCGCGGTCCAGGGGGTGGGGGCGATGTTCCAGGTGGTGTTCACCGCCGACGGCGAGCCGACCCGGCACTACCGGGACCTGCTCCGCAGCGACCAGGCCCGCCACCACGCGTTCCGCCACGAGCTGCTCCGCCGGGGGATCCACGTCAACGCGTACGGGATGGCCTGCTGGTTCGTCTCGGCCGCCGTGACGGAGAACGACCTGGACGAGACCTGCGAAGCCGTGGAGGGCGCGTTCCGCACTCTGTGAGCCGGCGCTGTTGTGCGCGGGAAGTCGGCGGGGCCGACTTCCCGCGCGCGGCCGGGCGGAGGCGGGCGGGTCCACCGGTGATTGTCGGAGGCGGGTCGTAGGCTCGCGCGCGGCAAGGGAGTTCCGGGAAACCGGAGTTGACCGGCGTACGAGGGGGACTGTTCCATGGCGACGTTCGTGCTGATCCACGGCGCGGCTGCCGATTCCTGGTGCTGGGAGCCGCTGGCGGCCGAGCTCCGGGGGCGGGGCCACGAGGTGGTCGCGCCGGACCTGCCGTGCGAGGACGACACGGCCGGGCTGGCCGAGTACGCGGACGCGGTGGTGGCGGCGGTGGCTCCTGAACGGCCGACCAGCGACCGGACGGGCCCGCTCGTGGTCGTCGCGCACTCCTTCGGCGGCTTCACCGGCCCGCTGGTGTGCGCCCGGCTGCCGGTGGACCTGCTGGTCATGCTCCAGGCCCAGGTGCCGGCGCCGGGGGAGACGCCGGGCGCGTGGTGGGAGAACACCGGCTACCCGGAGGCCCGCCGCGAATCCGACCGCGGCAGGGGCGTGGCGGAGGGCGCGGAGGAGGACGAGCGCGCCCTCTTCCTGCACGACACCCCGCCCGCCCTGGCCGAGGAACTCCTCACCGAGCACGGGCGACGCCAGTCGGCCACGCCGTTCGGGACACCGTGGCCCCTGGAGGCCTGGCCGCAGGTGCCGACCAGGTTCCTGCTGGCCACCGGCGACCGCTTCTTCCCGCCCGCCTTCCTGCGCCGGCTCGTCCAGGACCGGCTCGGCCTCCGGCCGGACGAGATGCCGGGCGACCACCTCCCGATGCTCGGCCACCCGGAAGAACTGGCCGAGCGCCTGGAGGCGTACCTGGCGGCGCTGTAGCGGGCCCGCACCGCGCAGGAAGTCGGCGGGGCCGACGTCCCGCGCGACCGGGCGAACCCGTTAGGGGGCCGGTGCGGGTGCGGGCTGCTCGGGGATGGGCGGGCCCGGCTCTGCGGGGGCGGGGGTGGGGGCGGCGGCGCTGCTGAGGCCGGCCGTCTGGGCGTCGAACAACCGGCGTGTGCCGCTGAGTTTCTCGCTGCCCCACATCACCGCCGGGCCGATGAGGGCGGTCAGTGCGGCGGGAGCGACCACCGATGCGGGGAGGTCGGCGAAGGCCGCGGCGCCCACGATGCCCGCCGCCGCAATGCTGCCGACCAGGACGACCAGCCGATCGTGCCTGTCCTCGCGGCCGGCGACCAGGTCGACCGGCTCTGGCGGAAGGTCCGCCTCGTCCAGCAGGCCCATCCACCGGCCCTGCACCGACCGGTCGAGCAGGGTGGCGACCAGCCGAGCGAGGCCGGGGACGGCGGCGGGGCCGTCCCGCAGGACGTTCGACGCCTCCCGCTCCAGCGCCTGCTGCACCTTGGCGATGTGCGGGCGGAGCGTGTCGCGGCGCCGTTCGCGATCGACCCCGTACGCGGCGAACCACCCGAGCCGGTTGGTGTAGCGGGTGACGTGCCGGTCCAGCTCCAGCAGCGGGAGGGTGCCGTCGGCCGCCTGCTGGCACCGGCGGAGGAGCTTGGCCAGTTCGACCGCCGAGGTGAGCGGGAGGCTCTCGCCGATCCGCCTCCGGTAGAGCTGACCGGACCGGTGGAGCCAGAGGAAGGCCGCGCTGCCCAGGCCCGCGGAGAGCGAGAAGAACGGCAGCGTGTTGTTCCGGACGAAGGCCGGATCGTCCGCAGCGCTCGGGCGGACGGTGAGGTCGAGTCCGGCCGCGGCGAGCGATCCGAACACGGCCGAGGGGATGAGGGCGAAGACCAGGAGCCAGGTGTCGATGCCGCCGGACCTCCGGACTCCTCGCCGCCAGTGCTCCCGCAGCGTTGCCGGGGAGGAGGACACCGGCGCGTGCAGGCTGTCGCCGAAGCGGCCGAGCTCGGCCGCACCGGGGAGGACGGCGCGCGAGACCCGTCCGGCGACCCATGGCGGGATCCACCACCCCTTCCAGGTGTCGGCGAAGTCGAGCACCCCCATGGCGATCGGGTAGAGCACCCCCGCCACGAAGGGCGGGAAGAGCGCGAACACCGCCGACTCGAACCACAGCACGGCACGACCCCCGTTCCGATCGGAATGACCGAGGAAGTGCCTACCACCGGTGGCGAATCGGGAATCCCGGACGGTTGTGCTGTTGACGGGCGGCCGCGTGGGCGAGGGGAAGGGCTCTGCGGGGATTCACCAGGAGTTGACCTGGGGTGCGCGGGAAGTCGGCGGGGCCGATCTCCCGCGCGTGAGCTGCTTGAGCCGGAGGTCTGTCAGTCGGGATCGGGCACGACCTTGACGGACTTCAGCTGGTCGGGCGTCAATACAACCTGCGCCAAACCGCGCACGGTGAAGAGCGCTCCGGAAAGGTCTGCCCCGAAGAAGGGACTGCTGCTCAGTTCCGCGCCGGTGAAGTCTGCTCCCGCGAGCTTGGCGTGCTCGAACACGCAGCCCGTCAGGACGGCCCGTCTGAAACTGGCCTTGTGCAGGTCCGCGTAGCGGAAGTCGGCGTACTCGGCCTTGCAGCCCGACAGTACGGCTTGGTGAGCCGAAGCGCTCGCCAGGTTCGTCCCCGAGAGGATGGCGTAAGACAGATCCGCGTTCGTGATTCTGACGCCCCGCATGGTCGCGCCGGACAGGTCACACCGGATGAGGTCGGCCAGGGCGAGGTCGGCGTGTTCCAGATCGACGTCGGTGAGCGTCGCTTCCACGAGCTGGGCCTCTGCAAGCTGTGCGTACTGCAGGGAACTGCCCGACAGCAGGCTCCCGCTCAGGTCGGCGTTCCAGAGCCGGGCGCCGTCCCAGACCAGGTTCCGGAGATCGAGCCGCGTGAGGTCGAAAGGGTCGCCGAAATACTGCTCGGGAAGACGGCCCAGGATCAGTACCGCAACCTGGAGGTCTTCGAACCGAGCCGACTCCGGACCGGAGGACTCCCCGAGCGGGCGGGCTTCCCGGAGGAAGTCGGCCAGCATCGACAGCCACGGCCGGGCGGGGTCCTCCTGTTCCCGCGGCGGGTTGCGCCAGGCCAGGCGTTCCAGGCGGTGGAGGGCGGCGATGCGGCGCTCCGGATCGGTGGACCGGAGCTCCGCCCACAGGTCCTTGTCCACCGCAGGCGGCCGTGCCGGTGTGGCCGGGTCCGCGTCGTCGGCGGCCAGCCAGAGCCGGTGGAAGCGTTCGACCTCGTCCTCCGGGTCCGGCTTCTGCCGCCCGACGGCGGTGCCGGCCAGGTACCGGACCATGGACTCCACCCGCGCCCAGGCGGGTACGGCCACGCCGTGCAGCAGTTGGCTCGCGGTGTCGTGGCTCACCGTCGTCGGCAGCTCGTCGCGCTGCTTGATGCCGAGGGAGATCTCGCGGAGGCTGGGTTTGCCCGCGCCCCGGTACAGCCCGTGCAGGGCTTCGACCAGGTCCCTGCGTGGCCCGGGCGGGAGCTTCTCGCTGGTCGGAACGACGATTCCCGCCAAGGCTGCGCTACCCCTCGATGGACTGTCAGATTTCGTCCGTAACTGTCGGTCCATCATGAAGTGGCGGGGCGGTTCTGTCAGTTGAACGCGGGTTCCTGGCGGCAGGCCTCCTGTTTCATCCGGTCTCATCGACCGGGCGCGGTGCTGCCTCCGTCCGCCGCCAGGGTTGATCCAGGCCGTGAGAGGCGGCCGTCCAAGGGATGAGGAGGAGCGCGATGTTCGAGCACGGTCGGCCCGGTGGGGCGGGACGGAGTGGCGAGGTGGCCGGACGGCGCCGTCGGTGGCGGGTCGTCCGGCGCACCGTCGCCCTGTACTTCGTCCGGGGCATGGCCACGGCGGCGGGCGGCGCCACCGTGACCGGCCTGCTCGCCTGGCTGGTCGCCCAGCGGGGCTAGTCCGGCGCCGCGCTAGCGCTGGAAGACCACTTCCGGATTGTCCGGCGAGGGGCCGTCCAGCAGCGGACCGTCGATCCCCTTCAGCGTCCGGTCGAAGAACGCCGTCACGTACTCGCGGGTGATCTCCACCCCGCGTGCCGGGGAGAGGGGCGGCGCCGGGAACCCGGCCTGCTCGTGGAGCAGGTCCAGGTCGCTGAAGCTGAAGTGGTCGGCGCCGGCGACCGTCAGCCACTTCTTGTAGCCGCCGAGGGCGTCCCAGGCCTGCCCCCACGTGGTGTCGCCGCCACCGGCCGGGTGGTTGTCGGGCGTACCCAGCATGAGGAACGGCCGGTTGATCTGGCCGGGCGTCGGGACCGGCTTGAAGGCGCCGTCCATGTTCACGCCGGCCCGTACGCGCGGGTCGGCGACCATCGCGGCGGAGGCCGCCGCTCCGCCGATGGAGTGTCCGGCCATGCCGATCTCGTGCTTGTCGATGAGGTGTGCCAGGCGCCACGCGGTATTGCCGTGCGTCAACTGGTCGATCAGGAAGGACACGTCCCGCGCGCGGTTGGTGGGGATGGAGTCGATCCGCGACGGGTCGCCGCAGATCGCGCACGGCGTCGTCTGGCCGTTCGCCAGCGTCTCGCCGCTGTCCTCGTAGGTGTCGCCGACGAGCGCGACGACGTAGCCGTGACTGGCGAGGTCGGTCGCGAGCGCGGTGAGCGTGACGCGCGGGTCCTCGTACGCGGGTGAGAGGACCACCAGCGGATACTTGCCGGGCTGCGGCCGCGCGCCGTCGAAGGCGTGCGTGGTGACTCCGGCGATGGTCTGTGGGGTGATGCCGGAGCTCGCCGGCAGGTTCTGCCGCTGGACGATTCCGGTTGCCTCGCCGAGGGACATGTAAGGGGCCGGGGTCCCGGTCCCGGGGACGGCCGGGTAGACCATCGTGACGGCCAGTTGGCGGGGGCCGGATGACGGCACCCACGGGTCGAGGCGGCTCGTGTCCGTGAGGTGGATGACGTCCTCGCTGGCGGCGTAGGGGCCGGTCGGCGCGGGGAGCGCGCCCTGGAAGGTCCGCGCGGGTGCGGCGGCCGCGGCCGGTGCGGTGTCGAACGCGTGCGTGGCCACCGGTGCGGCCACCGGTGCGACCACCGGTGCGGCCGACGGTCCGGCCGTGGCGGCGAACCCGGCGCCGGTTCCGGTGGTGAGGGCGGCGAGCGTCAGCACCGCGACTGCGCTGATACGGCGATTGCGTCTCATGGGACAGACGCTAGGGTCCCGAGGCTCCGTGTCGGATCAACCCGTTGAGGTAACCGTCCTGTTGTCGTTCGTAGCCCCCACGGGGTACCGGGTCATACGCCGGGGCTACGTCGTGCGGCGCGGGGCTCCCTTGGTCGGCTCGTGGGGCTCCACCGCCGGTTCGAGCAGGGCGAGCGTCCGCTGCCGCGCGTCGAGGCCGACGCGGACGCCGACCGGCATCGGCAGATTGGGGCCGGCGTGCCCGAAGTCGACGTTGCCCAGGACCGGGATGTCACGGTCCCCGAGGACGTCGAGGACGATCTCGCGCAGGGTCGGGGACGCGCCGGGTTCGAGGCCGCCGATCTCGCGCGGGACGCCCACGACCATGCCGGCGATCCGGTCGAGGATGCCGCTGTGCCGCATCACGTGCAGGTAGCTCCACACGTACGAGGCCAGGCCGCCCATCTCCTCCCAGAACAGCACCGCGCCGTCGAACCGTTCGAGCGGCAGCGCGAAGGGCGTCGCCTGCGCCAGCACGATCCGGTTGATCAACCCGCCGATCAGCGGCCCTTCGACACGGCCGGGACGCCAGCACTCCCATGACGGGCTCGCGGGCAGTGCGCCGATCGCCTCGGTGCCGGTCAGCAACCTGGCGTAGAGCGCCTCGAGTTCAGCCTGGCGCGCCGCGGGCGCGGACCGCCAGTGTCCGCCGAAGCCGGGGACGGCCATGTCGGCGTGGAACCCGACCAGGCCCGTGCGCGCGTGGAGCACCAGGTGCAGCAGGGAGATGTCGCTGTAGCCGAGGATCGGTTTGGGGTCGGCCCTGATCGCCTCGACGTCGATCAGGTCGAGGTAGCCGAGCGCCGTCTGGCCGCCGTCACTGGCGACGATCGCGCGCACCTCGGGATCGCGCAGGAGGGCGTTGAGCTCCCCGGCGATCTCCGCCGGCGTGGCCGCGCTCCACCAGTGGCGGCGGCCCGCTTCGAGGAGCGGAGCCCGGCGCACGCGGAATCCCATCCGCTCCAGCACGGCCACCGTCCGCTCGACGTTGGGCTCGTACGCGGGCGGCAGCGGACCGGACAGCGCGGCGATGACGACGAGGTCTCCGGGCGCCAGGGCACGCGGTCGAAGCAGTCGAGGCGGTGCGGAACCAGTCATGGCGCCAGTGTCGCCGCCGCCGTCGGCGGGGTCACCCGACTTTCGCCGGAAGGGTTCTGCCACCACCCCCGCCGTTCGGCGGCCGCGCGTTCCTCGGCGATGGTGGGGATGGCGGCGAGGGCCTCGGCCGGGCGGCCGTTCCGGAGCAGCATGTCGGCCAGGTCGAGGGTGGCCCGGTAGTGGGTGGACGCGCGGAGGAGCGCGATGGCCTCCTCCAGTCGGCCGTCCAGTTCCAGCAGCCGTGCCAGCGAGGTGTCCCACGCGCCGGGCTGCCGTTCGTTGAGGGCGGTGGCCTCCGCGATGCCCTCCGGGCAGCGGCCGGCCTCGCCGAGCAGCCGGAGCCGCAGCTGAAGGACGTCGTCCGGGTGCCCTTCGGCGTACGGGCCGGTGAGCCCTTCCACGAGTTCGAGCGCGCGGTCGGGGCGGCCGTCGTCGACGAGCAGGTCCAGTGTCCGGTGGAGGAGGTTCCCGCAGTCGTAGTAGTCGAAGGTGGGCCGGCCGGTCTCGACGGCTTCGTCGATCCTGCCCTGGCGGACGAGGAGGTCCATCAGCGCCGCGCGGTCGTTCGAGAGGTCGTGGGCCTCGATGCGTTCGCGCAGCAGGGTCTCGGCCTCGGGTGCGCGCCCCGCGTCCTCCAGTGCCTTCGCGTACGCGTCGAAGGCGGCGTAGGGCTGGTCGGCGGCGAGGGATGCCAGCTCCTCGATCAGGCCCTGCCGGGCGAGGAGTTCCGCTTGGTACTCGGGGAAGTTGACGGGGTGGTGCCGGCCGGCGGCCGCTTCGGTGCGCAGGGTCTGGACGGCCTCGTCGGTTCGCCCGGCGCGTTCCAGGACCCGGGCGGTCAGGAGCAGCACCTGCCACCGCTCCAGCGAGTCCGTGGGCTCGGTCCCCGCGCGCTCCGCGGCCTGGGCGAGCACGTCGAGGACCTGGTCGTCCGCTCCCTGGCCCTCGGTCGCCTCGACCAGGCACGACAGCGGCCAGGACGCCCCGAGGTGGGGCGTGAGCACCTCGATGGCCTCGTCGATCCGCCCGGCCTTCGCCGACAACTCGGCGTAGCGCACGCACACGTGGGCGTCGTCCAGCTCGGCCGCGTCCGGGCGCACCATCGCGAGGGCCTCGTCGGCCTCGCCCTGCCGGATCATGACCTCGGCGGTGGCCCACTCGGCGGCCCGCCAGCCGATGTCCGTGAACGGGTCCAGGAGTGCCAGCGCCCGATCGAACTCCCCGGCCGTGCCCAGCTCCAGTGCCGCCGCCTTCGCGCAGTTCCAGTCCCCGCGCTCCTGCGCCGCCCGGGCGAGCAGCTCCACCTGGCCCAGGTCGAGGAGGGTCTGCGCCATGCGCGGGTGGACGCCGCCGAGGTTGTGCGCTTGCCAGGAGAGGTCGTCGATGTTCACGCGGGGAGCGTACGAACCGCTACTGACAGCGGCCCTGGGCTCGCCCCTGCCCAGGGGCGGACCGGGGCCGGACCGTACGGGCAAGCCCTCGGCGTCCACCGCCCGCGTGCACGAGAAGTCGGCCGGTCCGACTTCTCGCGCGCGCGGGGCGGGCCCGTCAGGGGGTGGGTTCGGCTTCGCGGAGTCCGCGGAACACCGCGGGGGTCGTCCAGCCGCGCAGTGCGGCGTGGATCGTCGACTTGAACGCGGCCCGCGCGGTGGGGGCGTCGAGGGCTCCGGCGAGTTCGAGGGTGACGAGCCCGTGCAGGGTCACCCAGAGCGAGAGGGCGATCGAGGGTGCCGGGCCGTCGAGGACGGACTCCGCGACGGCCCGGTCGATCGCGGCGGTGAGCGGTCGGACGGGGTCACTGGTGCCGACCGTGTCCGACGGTTTGAAGGACTGCACCCCGCCGAACAGCACCGTGTACAGGTGGCGGTGTTCGAGCCCCCAGTGCCGGTAGGCCGTGGCGAGGGCGTAGATGTCGGCGAGGGGGTCCGCGGAGGTGGGTACGTCCGCGACGGCGCGGAACAGGCCGGCGACGGCCTGGTCGCGGACGGCCGAGATCAGTCCGTCCTTGCCGCCGAAGAGGGAGTACACCGCCGTCGTCGAGGTCCCGGCGGCCGCGGCGACGGCCCGGACGGTGACGGTCTCCTGCGGGCGGGTGGCGAGCCATTCGGTCGCGCACGCCACGAGCCGCTCTCCGACGGTCTCGTCGTTCGTCTTCGGCCTTCCCATGACGGGGAGCCTACCGCCTTTGATAACGTCGTTTTGAAACAGCGTTACGAAACAAGGAGGGCTCCACCTTGTCCCCGTTCGCCCTGCCCGCGACCCTCTTACGCCGCGCCGCCCGTTCGCTGTCGGCCCTGGCCGCCGTCCTGGCGTCGGTCCTCGCCTTCCTCGCCCTGGTCGTCCTCACGGACGGCGCGGGCTCGGGGCTCGCCGCCTGGCTGCCGGTCCTCGCGGCCGGGACCGCCCTCGCACGGTGGCGGAGCCGGAGCCGGAGCCGGGACCGGGGCCGGAGCCGCACCCGGGCGGCCCGGCTCGTGCCGTTCCTGCCGGTGGTCGTCGCGGCGGCGCTGACGGCGCCGGTCTGCGTCCCGACCGTGCCCACGGCCCGGCAGTACCCGCCGGACCTGCCGTTCGTGGCCACGGAGCACTGGAGCCTGGACACCGGCAGCAGCGTCGCGGTGTACCACTACCCGCCCGCCGGGCCCGGCCCCCGGCACCCCGTCCCGCTCGTGTACCTCAACGGCGGTCCGGTGCGCGGCATTTCGCTGCTCGACCACCGGTTCCTGCAACTCCTGGCGGGGCAGGGCTACGACGTCTACGCCTACGAGCAGCCCGGCGGCGGACGCAGCGGCCTGCTCCCCATGGACCAGTACACGGCCGACCGGTCGGTCCGCGACCTCGGCGCCTTCGTCGACCGCCTGGGCGCGGGCGCGGTCGACGTCCTCGGGTTCTCGTCGGGCGCGGTCGTGCTCACCCGGGCCCTGGCCGATCCCGGAACCGCCGCGCGCGTGCACCGGGCGGTCATCGCCGAACCCGGCCCGATGGACGGCCCCACCGCGCGGATCGCCGGGCACCAGGGCCGCGAATCCGCGCGCGGCCTCGCCCCGGACCCGACCGGGCCGCGGTCGACGCACGTCCCCCGCTACGCGGTGGCGTTCGGCCTGCTGCGACTCGGACTCCTCAGCCCCGGCACCGGGCTGATCGGACAGGCCGAGGGCGACAACGCCTTCACCGCCGCCGACCTGGGCGGTGACACCGCATCCGCCTACTGCGCGCGCGACGCGCACCGCATCCCCGTCGAGGACAGCGCGCGGAACTTCTCCTTCAGCCCCGCCGCCAGCCTCCGCGTCCAGCGGACGGTCCGGGACTCGGCGTCCATCGCACCGCAGTTGGGGCGGTCCCGGACCCCCGCGATGCTGATGATCGCCGAGTGCTCCTCGCAGGTCCGTCAGTGGGCGACCGCCGTCCTCGCCGCCGACCCCGCGATCCAGCGCACCCAGTTCATGCCGGGGGTCGGGCACCACATGTGGAACGGCCTCGACGGCAACAACGACCGGGCGGCGGCCGTGATCGGCGCGTTCCTCCAGGGCGAGCCGGCGCCCCTGCCGAACTCCCCGACCCGCGAGGGGATTCCGGCCTTCCTGCGCGACCACGAGTGAAGGCCCGGCAGCCGCGTACGGGGTGGACCGCCGGCGGCCGTGCCGGGGGAGACTGCTCTGCACAGGAAGTCGGCGGGGTCGACTTCTCGTGCGGGGCGGGATTGCCGGGGGGCAGCTGCGGGCGGCCGCAGGGGCGCGGCCGCTGTGCCGGGGATGTCACCCGATGCGGTGAATTGTGTGCAAACCCCGATGGCACCTAGAGTCCAAGGACTGGTGTTCGTGCGCCGGCGGCGGGTGAGGCTGCCTGTCTCTGACGTGCCGCTAGCCCGGCTCGACGACGCCAAGTCCCTTATCCGAAAGGAATATCCATGAGTGACACTCTGTACGCTGGCAACGAACTCGGTCTCGGCCAGTCCCTGACCGGCGGTGCCTACACGCTGACCCTCCAGGGGGACGGGAACCTGGTGCTCTCCGAGCCGGGCGCCGTCGTGTGGGCGACCGAGACCCAGAACCAGGGCGTCGAGCGGGCCGTGCTCCAGGAGGACGGCAACTTCGTGCTCTACAAGGGCGACGGTGCGGCGTGGTCCACCGGGACCGACGGCCAGGACGTCGACCGCCTGGTCGTGCAGGCCGACCGCAACGTGGTGCTGTACGCCCGGGACGGCGGGGCGCGGTGGGCGACGGACACCAACACCGATTTCCCCCTCGCCGCCGAGGCCCCGGTCTCGGCCCCGGCTCCGGTCGCGGAGCCGGAGCCGGTCCCGACCCCGGAGCCCGTCGCGGTGCAGACCTACACCGTCGAGCCCGGGGACTCCCTGTGGGCCGTGGCCGAGCGCTTCTACGGTGACGGCAGCCGCTACCTGGAGATCGCGCAGGCCAACGGCATCGACGACCCGGACCTGGTGAACGTCGGTCAGGTGCTGACGATTCCGTAATCGTGCGGTCCGGGCGTCCGCGCCCGGGCACCTCGCCCTGATCACCGGATCGTCGATCCGGTGTGCCGGTGACCGGCTCGTGGGAAGTCGGCCCCGCCGACTTCCCACGCAGGGCGTTCAGGTGCGGGCGGCCTGGGTGCGGCAGTGGGAGAGGGCGTACTTGATGCGGCTGTCGGGGCCGGGGGTAGCGGTGAGGAGTTCGCCGGCGGTGACGAGCGTGGTCCAGTACAGGGCGGGGTCGCCGGTGCGGGGCATGGGATGGGCGGCGGCCAGGGAGAGGTAGGCCGTGGTGAGGTTGCCGGTGGTGAACCACCGCTGGAGGCCGTGACGGTGGCCGGGGCGGAGGCTGCCGTGGGCGTCGATGGCGGCCAGGAAGTGTTCGACGACGGCGAGTTCGGTGTCGGTGAGCGACTTGGGGACGTCGAAGACGCCGAGGGCTTCGAGGAGTTCACCGGTGTCGTTCTCGGAGTCCGGGCGGGGGTTCGAGAGCAGGGCGTCGTAGCACTCGGCCAGGCGGCGGGTGGTCTCGGCGAGGGGGATGTCGAGGGCGAGGCAGACGGCGCGCGCGACGGGCAGGGACGGGTGGCCCAGGCGGGCGATCAGGGCGAAGGCCGCGGCCGGGGTGGCACCCCGGGAGAGGGCGTGCCGGGCCAGGGTCGTGAGGTGCATGGGGGTTCGGGCTTTCAGGCGAGGGTGGGGGCGGGCGCGGGGGCGACGAGGACCCAGACGAACTTGCCGATGCCGTCGGGACGGGAGGTGCAGCCCCAGCGTTCGGCAAGCTTGTTGACGAGGAACAGGCCGCGCCCGTGCTCGTCGCAGGCGGTGGGGGTGTGGAGGGACGGCAGGCCGCTGCCGGCGTCGTGGACCTCCAGCCGCAGGCGGGAGTTGATCAGGGCGATGCGGATCTCGATGTGGCGGTCGTCCGGCGCGTCGGAGTGCTGGACGGCGTTGGCGAACAGCTCGCCGAGGAGGAGTTCGGCGGTGTCCGCGTAGCGGTCGCCGGAGGGCAGCCCGGAGAGGTAGGCGCGGAGCAGGTAGCGCGCCAGGGGCGTGGACTCGGCGCGGGAGTCGAGGTGCGCGACGAACGCGCGGGGCCTGCGGGACGAGAGCATGGGGGAGCACCTCACGGGGGCGGAGGGGGGCGTGCGACAGGAGCGCACTGTTCACGCTGCGCATGCAGATGACTGCGTTCCGGTAACAATGATCGGCCTGTGGGGATACCGTGGTCCCCAAATCCGCGTGTTGGGCACGCGCAGCACAGCTGGGGGCAGTCATGGCACAGAGGAAGACCGGGCACGGACCGACGGCGAGCTCCGCCATCATGTTCGGCGAGGAGATCCGCCACGCGCGCGCGGCGATGGGCTACCGCCAGGAGGACCTGGGCAGGAAGATGCACCTCGACCGCACGGTGATCTCGCGGATGGAGGGCGGACGGCGGAAGCCGTCGCTCGAGGAGCTCGCGCAGCTCGGGGAGTTGCTGAACGCCACCGAACTGCTCACGCGGCTGTACGGCTGGGTGGACTGGAGCGCCGCGATCGAGCATCCGGACTGGTTCCAGGAGCACATGGACCGGGAGGCTATCGCGGTTGGGGTGCGCGCATATCAGGACAGCATGATTTACGGCCCGCTGCAGTGCAGGCAGTACGCGCAGGCGCTCTTCGCTCATGGAGTTGCGGCTGGCAACTCGGAGGAGATTGAGGAGCTGACCAGGGCTCGGCTCAGTCGGCGGGACCGCTTCCTCGAACCCGATGGGCCGCTGCTGCTTGTCATTCTCGACGAGAGCGCTATTCGAACGGTCGTAGGTGGGCCGAGTGTGATGAGAAAGCAGATGGAGCACCTGCTGGAAATGGCCCAGCTCCCGAACATCATCATTCAGGTGGCGCCGTTCTCGTGCCGTCGGGTCGTCTTCAACACAGCCATGGTGTTGCTGGAGCTGCCGGATGGGCAGCGCTCGGTGTACTCGGAGAGCCTTGATCAGGGGCATATGAGCGATGCTCCTGACATCGTGGCCAAGCATCAGCGTCGCTATGATCAGCTCCGCGCCGAGTGCCTGTCGGAGAGTGACTCGCTTCGGCTGATCGCCGAGGCGCTGGAGGGTTTCAAAGATGATGAGCAACGAGCTCGCCGTGATCGCCTGGCGGAAGAGCAGCTACAGCGGCGACAACGGCGGCAACTGCATCGAGGTAGCCCCCGGATTCCCCGGCCTCGTTCCGGTGCGTGACTCCAAGGACCCGCAGGGCCCGGCCCTCGTTTTCCCGGCCTCCGCCTGGGAAGCCTTCGTTGCGGCCGTCCGTGAGGGCGACTTTCCGGCGTAGAACTCCCCAAGGAGCTGGCTGTGTTGACCTGGCGGAAGAGCAGCTACAGCGGCAACGACGGCGGTGCCTGCGTCGAGGTGGCGCTGCCGGTCTGGCAGAAGAGCAGCTACAGCGGCGACGACGGCGGCGACTGCATCGAGGTGGCCCTCGGCTTCCTGCCCGGCGCCGTCCCGGTGCGTGACTCCAAGGACCCCCAGGGCCCGGCCCTCCTCTTCCCCGACTCCTCTTGGAGCGCCTTCGTCGCGGCGGTCCGGGCCGGCGAGTTGCCGATCGAGGGCTGAGTCACCCCTCCATATCCCTCCCTCGGGGTGGGGCGCCAACTGGTGCCCCGCCCCGAGGCGTTCCCCGCCCGGGGCTACTTCGCCTTCGCGCGGTAGGCGCGCTTCTTCGCGAGTGCGCCGCAGGTCTTCATCGAGCACCAGCGCCGCGCGCCCGCCCTCGATGTGTCCACGAACGGCGTTCCGCAGTCGGGGTTTCCGCAGATGCGCACGCGCGTCCGCTGCTCCTCGGACGCGCAGAGCGCGATCAGGTCCCGCGCGACCATCGACAGCACGGCCGCGATCCCGTCCCCGTCCCACCGCACGGACGCCCCGTCCGCAGCGAGCACCGGTACCGAAGTCGCCTCGGCCGCAGCGCCGTTGACCACCGCGACGTCCTCGGGCGCGGGCGGCGCCCCCTCCGCCAGCGCGACGCCCGTCCGCTGGATCGCCTCGCGCAGTCGCCTCGCTCCCTCCAGTTCTGCCTCGTCGCAGCTCGGCGCCACCGTCGTGCAGCCGCTCTCCACGCTCCACCGGCTCAGGTCCTCCGGTTCGGCGAGCCGCTCGACGTGCAGCTCCTTGCCGCGATCGGCGAGCGTGCCGGCGAAGGCGAAGCACAGCCGTGCGTCGTCGAACCGGAAGTCGGTCTTGGCGCGCTGGCGCCCTTCTCGTCGGCCGTCTTCGTCACTCATGTCCACCACTCTAAGCGGTTGACACGCATCGAAGCGGGCGCATAGCTTCAAGGTCCACCACTTGAACCGGTGGACTTTCCCCGAGGAGGTCGCGTCCATGCGCGCCGCAGTCATCGAAGAACTCCACCAGCCCCTCGTCATCCGTGACGTGCCCGACCCCGTCTGCCCGCCCGACGGCGCCATCGTGCGGGTCGGCGCCAACGGGATCTGCCGCACCGACTGGGCCCTGTGGGCCGGGGACTTCTGGACGGGAGGGCCACAGGTCAAGCCCCCGTTCGTCCTCGGCCACGAGTTCGCCGGCACCGTCGTGGAGGTCGGCCGGGACGTTCGGGACTGGCAGGACGGCGACCGGGTCATCTTCCCGATGAACCCCGGCGAGGGCTCCTGCGAGATGTGCCGCAGCGGCAACCAGCACGTGTGCGAGCACGTGGACTCGCTCGTCCCCGGCGTCTCCTACTGGGGCGCCTTCGCCGAGTACGTCATGGTCCGCTTCGCCGACGTCAACCTCGTCCGGGTGCCGGAGACCGTCGGCTTCGTCGATGTCGCCGCCCTCGCCTGCCGCTACATGACCGCCTTCCACGGCGTCGTCGACCAGGCCCGCGTACGCGGCGGGGAGTGGGTCGCCGTGTACGGGGCCGGCGGCGGCATGGGCCTGTCCACGGTGGAGATCGCGGCCGCCACCGGCGCCAACGTCATCGCCGTCGACATCTCCGAGGAGAAGCTGGACGCCGCCCGCGCCCTGGGCGCCGTCCACACCGTCAACGCCGCCACCGACGACCCGGCCGAGGCGGTCAGGACCCTCACCCGGGGCGGCGCCCACGTGTCCGTCGACGCCGTCGGCATCGCCGAGGCCTGCCGCAACTCCGTCCTCTCCCTGCGCACGCGCGGCCGCCACCTCCAACTCGGCCACACCACCGGTGCGGAGAAGGGCGACGTCGGGCTACCGATCGACGTGATGATGGTCAAGGAACTGGAGTTCCTGGGCGCCTTCGGCATGCAGGGCCAGCGCTTCGGCACCATGCTCAACATGATCGAGGCCGGCCGCCTCAACCCCGGCCGCATCGTCACCCGCACCGTCGGCCTCCACGAGGCGAGTGGCGTGCTGGAGTCCCTGGAGACGTACGGGCCGACCGGTGTCGTCGTCATCGACGAGTTCCGGGCCTGAGCACCGGTGGAAGGAAGCACGACCATGCCCGTTCCCCGCCTGCTGGTCGACCCGGAACTGCGCCGGGCCCTCGACGCCGTCCCGATGACCCCCAACGGCGCGTTCGACCTGACCGACATCCCCGCGACCCGCGAGACCCTCCGCGCCTTCGCCGCGGCCGTCGCCGACTCCACCCCCGACGACCCGTCGGTCACCGTGACCGAACACCGCGCGACCCGGCCCGACGGCCCGGACGTGCCGATCCGCCTGCTGCGGCCCACCACCGCCGGGCCCGGCCCGCTGCCGGTCCTGCTCTGGTTCCACGGCGGCGGGCAGGTGCTCGGCTTCGCCGCTCAGGACGACCCCTGGCTCAAGCGGCTCAGCACACGGCTCGGCTGCGCCGTCGCCGCCGTCGACTACCGGCTCGCCCCGGAGACCCCCGCCCCCGGCGCCGCCGAGGACGGGCACACCGCCCACCGGTGGCTCCTCCACGAGGCGGGGGTGCTCGGCCTGGACGCCACCCGGATCGGCATCGGCGGCCAGAGCGGCGGCGGGGGAGTCGCGGCGGCCACCGCCCTGCTGGTCCGCGACCACGGCGGCCCCACGCCGCTGTTCCAGGCGCTGATGTACCCCATGCTCGACGACCGGAACCGGACCGCGTCCAGCCACGAGATCAGCGACCTCGGCATCTGGGACCGCGCCACCAACCTCCTCGCCTGGCGGGCGATCCTGGGCGACCGCGCCGGAACCGACCAGGTCAGCCCGTACGCCGCCCCCGCCCGCGCGGCCGACCTCGGCGGACTGCCGCCCACCTTCGTCGCCGTCGGCGAACTCGACTCCTTCCGCGACGAGGACCTCGACTACGCCATGCGCCTGCGCGCCCACGGCGTCCCCGTCGAACTCCACCTCTACCCCGGCGCGTACCACGCCTTCGACCTGTTCGCCCCCGAGTCACAGCTCGCCGAGAGCTTCGAGCAGGCCTGGCTCGGCTACCTCGCCCGCCACTTCCGCACCCCCGCGCCCCAGCACCCCCGGCCCCCGGCGTAGACCCGGTCTCCCGCCGTCTGCCCGGAGGTGGTCGGAGGTACCCCTCCGGATGGTCTATACCCGCATCGTCAGCCTCCACGAGGCGGGCGACGTGCTGGAGTCCCTGGAGACGTACGGCCCGACCGGTGTCGTCGTCATCGACGAGTTCCAGGCCTGAGCGGCCGCGGAAGGAGACACCGCCATGGCCGCTCCCCGCCTGCGGAGTCCAGGGGCGGCGGACGGGTAGCGAAGGCATCACCCGGTGTGATCGGGCTCTATCATGGCTTTCGTAAGCCCTAGCCGATCACTTGCGGGAGGCCACTCATGAGCGCCTCGGAAGTTGAACGCCCGATCTACCCGCCCGCGCGCCCCCGAGTCACGGTCGAGGAACTGCTGGCAGCCAAGAACACGCAGCCCATACGGTCCCTCGATGAGCTCCAGGCCGACACTTTCGAGTCGGACGAAGAGCTCGACGAGTTCCTGGCGTTCGTCCGCGCCGAACGCCAGCGGAACGTGGCCTGAGGGAGCAAGGTGCAGCCTGTCATTCTTGACACCGACGTCGCGTCCCTGACGCACAAGCGCAGGTTGGCGGATCCGCTGGCCAGTCGCCTGGTGGGCCGTCGACCGGTGATCACGTTCGTCACTTTTGGGGAACTGGCGAAGTGGAGTGAGGTTCGCGACTGGGGAGGGAGGCGCCGCCAGGAGCTCGCGGACTGGATCTCCGGCATCCCGGTTCTCCCCGGCGACGAAGCGGTGGCCGCGACCTGGGGCAGGCTCTCGGCGGCCGGCCTGAAGGCCGGTCTTCCGCGTCCCGTCAACGACATGTGGATCGCGGCCTGCTGTCTCACCTACGACCTTCCGCTGGCGACGCTGAACCTGAAGGACTACGCGTACTTCCAGAAGGAGCACGGCCTCCGAATCCTGGGAGCGGAGTAGCCCCCGGCCGTCTGCCCGGACGTGGTCGGAAGTGCCCCTCCGGATGGTCTATAGTTTTCCTCATCACCCAGATGCGCGGGTGGCGGAATAGGCAGACGCGCTGGATTCAGGTTCCAGTGCCCGAAAGGGCGTGGGGGTTCAACTCCCCCCTCGCGCACAGCGAACGGCCGGTTGATCTTCGGATCAACCGGCCGCTTTGTTTTGTCGTGACCGTTTTATCGTGACCGTTTTGCCGTGACCGCCGAGGGCCCCGCGCGAATCCGTGCGGGGCTCTCGGCCGTTCGGGTCCGGGTCGATGGGTGTCGGCTGTTCGGCTGTTCGGCGCACGGGGATTGCGGCGCTCAAGGCGGGCGAACAGGGTTGATCCCAAGGGCACTTCGCCAACGAACGAAGGATTCTGGGAGCATGAAGCACACAAGGATGCTCAGACGCGTGGCCGTCTCGGCCGCCGTCATGGCCACCGCCGGCTCGCTCGCGCTGGCCGCGCCCGTACAGGCGCAGACGCGGGCCGCGGGCCAGTGCGGCGGCAACGTCGCCGACTACACCTACCCGGCGCGGGCGTACGTCTTCGACGACGTGATCAGCACGTGGCTCGGCATCTCGTCCGTCCAGTTCAACGACGACATGACCTTGACCGTCGCCCCGAACGCCGCCTCCGCCACCGTCTCCGGCGCCTGGGAACTGCACGACCCGAACGGGCCGAACCCGGCCAAGATCGGGCTGGTGACCTTCTACACCACCGTCTCGCCGGCCGTCGACGGCGACGGCGTGGCCAGCATCTACTGGTACGTCGGCTACCCGAACTGCAACCCCACCGCCGCCGACCCGGCCAAGAAGCTCTTCCAGATCTACGGCGACGTCCAGAAGCAGCCGGTCTACGAGGATGGCACCAAGGGCCCGCTGAGCAAGATCAACGGCTATCAGGCCGACCGCTGACCCCTCCTCCCCGCCGCCGTCCCCGGCTCCCGCACCGTCGCGGGGCCGGGGACGGCGGTGTGTCGGAGCGTGCCGGCTCCGCACGGTCCCGGGCAGACCGCCGGGCCGGGGGCAAGGGTTTCGACCAGGGGCGAATTCCTGGCTCCGGCGCGCCGATCGGAGCATCGTCGTCACCAGCGAAGCCACGCCGGCCCCGCGGCGGACGACGATCCGCGGGGGGCCGGCGCCAGCCGGAACTCAAGGAGAGGCACTGATCATGCGCATCAACACCTGGACCCGCCGCGCCGCCGCCCTGGCCGTGGGCGCGACCGCCGTCGTCGCCCTGACCGCCGGTTCCGCCAGCGCCGCGAGCACCCTCGCGAAGGGCAGCTCCGGCTCGGCCGTCGGCTGCCTCCAGCAGGGCCTCAACTACGTGGACAGTGCCGGTCTCCAGGTCGACAACGACTTCGGCGGCCTCACCTACAACGCCGTCGTGCACTACCAGAGCGGCCACAGCCTGAGCCCGGACGGCGTCGTCGGCCCGGCCACCGGCGGCTCCATCAAGAACGCGGTCAGCCGGGCCTACAACGCCTCGAACCACGGCGGCGACCACTCCCCGGAGCTCGGCGCCTGGCTGGTCAACTGCAGCGGCCAGCTCCCGGGCTGACGCGGGCCGCGACGGGCCGGGTGCACCCGGCCCGGTGAGTGACTGACGAGGGGCTCGGCGGCCTGGCCGTCAAGCCCCTTCGCGTGCCCTTCCCCATGGTCGGATGACGGATTCGCCACCACGCCGCCCGGTGTGTGTACTTACGACTTTCCCCGGCGCCGTTTACCCCTCCCCTCCGGGGTGGGATCCCCCTCCCGAACGGCGATACCGCCGATCACCGGTGCATCGGAAGGGAGTTGGCGTTGGAGTGGTCCGTGCCGAGACGGGCGGCCGTCTCGCTGACCGCCGCCGCCATCGCGAGCGCGGCCGTGATCCCGGCGGCGGGCGCGCCGTCCGTGCCCCGGCAACTCGCCCGGCCCCGGGGCCGTACGGTGTGCGCGTTCACCGAACTCGACTTCCACGGCCTGCTGGTGCACATCCGGCAGCCGCGGCTGCTGATCGAGCCGCCCGTCGAGAGCGTGGTCAACACCAGCCACGTCGCCTGGTGCTTCTACGAGTCGCCCGCGTACGGCGGCCTCGCCGTCACCC
Organism: Kitasatospora sp. NPDC056273; assembly: GCF_042268845.1. NCBI lineage: Bacteria > Bacillati > Actinomycetota > Actinomycetes > Kitasatosporales > Streptomycetaceae > Kitasatospora > Kitasatospora sp. NPDC056273. Next base: position 98,821 of record NZ_JBHJSJ010000002.1, read on the forward strand.
TCGAACCGGGCCGGGGGGCCGCCAGCTTCCCGTACCCGGTGCAGTCCGCGCGGCCGGTGGGGGAGGACGACCCCACCGGCTGACGCAGGCCCCCGTGGGGTCAGGTGCAGAGCTTGTCCTCCGGGCCGGCCTCGCTGACGATCACGTTCCTGTTCAGGTCCACGTCGTAGGTCCAGTACGCGGTCCACAGGCCGGTGCCGCTCTGGAGCTCGGAGTCGAAGGAGTGCCGGACGGCCGTGCCGTCCTCGGAGGTGACGTAGCGGAAGGCGACGCGGTTCGCGGTGGAGTCCGGGTCGGGCCTGCCGCGGGTGAGGGTGACGAAGTCGGTCCAGTCGTAGGTGGCGCCGTCCCAGCCGAAGTGGATCCGGCCGTTCTCGCACCTCAGCGGGCGCACCTCGGGGCCGCTGCGGACATGGGCCGTCCGGTCCGAGGGGGCCGCCGACGCGGTGCTCGCGACGGCTCCCGCAAGCGCGCACGCGGCGGCTGCCGCGACCCAGGGGTTCCTCATTGCCTCGCCTTCCTTCCTGTGGTGGTCGAATGCCGTGGCCGGCCGGTCCTCCCGGCCCGCCACGGGTGACGGCCGGTCGACCCGACGGTCGACCGGCCGGTGCCGAGAGGGCTCAGCTGCAGAACTTGCTGGTCGGGCCTTCCTCGCTGACGATCACGTACGTCTCCGAGTCCGCGTCGCGGGTCCAGTACGCGGCCCACAGGCCGGTGCCGCTCTGGTACTCGGAGTCGAACGAGTGCCGGACGGCGCCGGCGGAGGAGACGAAGGCGTAGGCGAGGCGGTTCCTGCTGGTGTCGGCCGGGTCGGGCTTCGTGGTGTAGAGGCCGACGAAGTCGGACGAGGTGCGGGGGGCGCCGTCCCAGCCGTAGAAGATGTGGCCGTTCTCGCAGGTCAGCGGGCGCAGTTCGGGGTCGCCGGGGACGACGCCCCGGTCGCCCGAGGGGGCGGGCGGGACGTGGGCCGCGACGGGCCTCGGGCCGGTGTCCGCGGGCTGGGCGACCGCTGCCGACGCCGTGCCCGCGAAAGCGCCCGCAAGTGCGCAGACGGCGGCTGTTGCGACCCGGAGGTTCTTCATGTCCTCGCTTCTCCCTTGTTCGCGGGACCGCCCTCCGATCCCGGTCTGCCTGCGTACCAATCGGAGGCCCCGGGGCAGACCGTGTGACCGGGATTTGGTTCGAATGGCGGCCGCCCCGTACCGGCCGTTCCGGCTACCGGCCCTCCGCGCGGCGGGCGTGGCGGAGGACCTCAAAGACCGCCGCGCCCGCGACGGCTCCGAGCGCGAGCAGCACGGCCACGGTCGCCGCGTCGGGAGCGGTGACCGGCTGGGCGCGCAGCGCCTGCCAGAGGAGGACGAGCACCAGGCCCAGGTAGGCCGCCCCGGCGATCCCCATCAGCGCGACCCGGTGGTGCTCGGACAGCCCGCGCGGCCGGGTGGCGAGGAGGAAGCCGAGCAGCGGCAGCACCTGGAGCGCGTGGAGGCCGAGGAAGTGGGGGATCCGCAGGTCGCCGCCGAGGGTGCTCCAGTCGGTGACGGGCATTCCCGGGCCGCCGTCAGCGAGCCCGACGGTGTGCGCGCCGACGACGGGCAGGCCGTGGCCCCGCCTGGCGGCCGCGCGCTGCGGGGAGGTCGGCAGCGTCATCAGGAACGCGACGGCCATGCCGAGGGCGCTCACGGCCATGCCCAGCCGCAGCCCCCACGCGAACACCGGCGGCCGCACCCGCTGGCGCAGCAGCAGCACGACGACCACCAGGGCCATCGCCCAGGTGGCGACGATGAAGGCGGCCATCGTCATCCACACCGCCGTTGCCGTCGGGGTGGCGAAGTTGAAGTGGCTGGTCGTGCCGGCCGCCGCCGCGGCGGCGATCAGGGCCATCTCGACGACCAGCGACACGGCCGTCACCCGGGAGACCACCCGGACGAGGCGGTCGTGGCCGCGGACGAAGGTGAGCAGCCAGAGCAGGGTGAGGGTGTAGAGGGCGATCGAGAGCGCGAAGCGGGCCGGTTTCGCCCAGGCGGGCTGCCCGGTGATCGACCGGGGATCGGTGAGCAGGCCGACCAGGGCGACGGCCAGCATCAGGGCCATCAGGGCGGCCGTCCCGGCCAGCGGCCGGTTCGCCGCCCATGCCCGCCGCGCCAGTTCCGAGGGCCTGGGGGCCCGGGTCATGGGGTTCCTCTCCGGGTGGGGCCACGGGAACGGCCGGTCGACCTCGTGGTCGACCGGCCGTTTCGTCATTCCGGGATCCGGTTCAGCGGGGGCCCTGTCCCGGGGCCCCGTACGTCCGGTGGTGCGGGGTCCGTCAGCCGTTCACCAGGGTGGCGCCCGAGCCGGTGAACCCACCGGTGACGCCCTCGTCGTCGGACCAGATCCCGAAGTCGGCGTGCGAGACGCCCTCGGGGCTGACCGAGGACTCGGCGCCCGCGACACCGGCACCGTCCGGGCCGGCGGTGAAGAAGCCCTGGCCCCAGGCCGCGTCGACGCCCCCATGGGCCGAGGCCAGGCCGGCGGCGCCGATCACGAGCGGGACGGTGAGGGCGCTGATGGCCAGGACACGCTTGAGAGCACGCATGGTGGTTTCCTCCGTGGGATTCGAGGTCATGAGCGGCGGCGCCGATCGGCCCGCCGGAACCAGCCAGACACGCACCGCCAGCCCCCGCAAGCGAGGCCGCCATCCGAACAGGCCTAACGGTTCGTCAGACGCGCCGCGCCGACCTGCGGAAATGGCCGATCGGGCGATCATCCGCCGACGTCGTTCGGGCGGAGCAGCCCTGCGGGCCTGTGGTAGGTGGTTCCTCTCCGGGTGGGGCCATGGGAACGGCCGGTCGACCTCGTGGTCGACCGGCCGTTTCGTCATTCCGGGATCCGGTTCGGCGGGGGCCCTGTCCCGGGGCCCCGTACGGCCGGCGGCGGTGCGGGGATCGTCAGCCCTGCTGCCAGGTGGCGCCCGAGCCGGTGAACGCGCCGGAGACGCCGGTGTCGTCGGACCAGATCCAGAAGTCGGTGTGCTGGAGGCCGTCGGAGTTGACGGTGGAGTTCGTATCCGCGACGCCGGCGCCGTTCTGGTTGACGACGAACTGACCTTTGCCGAAGTTCGCGTCCAGGCCCTCCTGGGCCGAGGCGATGCCGGCGGCGCCGATCACGAGCGGGACGGTGAGGGCGCTGGCGGCCAGAACACGCTTGAGAGCACGCATGGTGGTTTCCTCCGTGGGATTCGAGGTCATGAGCGGCGGCGCCGATCGGCCCGCCGGAACCAGCGGGACACGCGCCGCCGCCCCGCGCAAGCGGGGTCGCCATCCGAACGGTGCCCACGGTGCGTCAGGCGCGCCGCGCCGACCTGCGGAAACGGCCGCTCGGGCGGTCGATCGCCGAGGTCGTTCGGGCGGAGCAGGCGGTGCGTCAGGAGACAGCGGCGGCGGCCGTCCGACCCGAGGGCCGACCGGCCGCCGGGCTCACGGGGCCGTGGATTGCGGTCGGCCTCGTTGGCGGACGAGCCCGACCCCGTCCTGGTCACCCGGGTCGGCACCGGCGCCCTCTACCTCGACCGCCTCGGCGCGGTGTCCTCCCGGCACGCCATGCTGCTGGAGGCGTCGGCCGCCCTCTGCGCCGAGGAGGACCGGGACGCCCTGCGCCGCTTCGCCCTCGCGCTGGACACCCCCGGAGCCGACCGGTGGCGCTTCGAGCACGCCTGGGTCCGGCTCGCCCACGGCGAACGGCTCCGCCGGGCCCGGGCAACGGTCCGGGCCCGGGCCCAACTCGCCGCCGCCCTGGAGGTGTTCGAGGAGCCGGACGCCCGGCCGTGGGCCGAGCGGGCGCGGAACGAACTGCGGGCGACGGGCGCGAGCAGGCCGGGGGCCGACGCCTCGAACACCCACGGCCTGAGCGTCCAGAAGCTGGAGATCGCCCGCCTCGCCGCCTCCGGACTCACCAACAAGCAGATCGCCGAACGGCTGTTCCTCTCGCACCGGACCGTCGGCGCGCACCGGTACCAGATCTACGAGCGGCTCGGCATCACCTCCCGCACCATGCTGCGCGACGCCCTCGGGCCCGCGCCGGAGCAGGGCTGAGAACGGCCGGTCCGAGAGGGGACCGGCCGTTCCGCGTCAGGGCTTCCAGACCACGGGGTGGGACGCGACCGGCTGGCCGGCCGCGTTCAGCTCGACGGCGTGACCGGCGACCAGTCCGGCGTCGTTGATGTACCTGGCCTGGGCGTACGGGCTGAGCGGGGACGGCGGGAGCGTGACGGTCGTTCCGTCGGGCTGCCACAGCAGGGCGGTGGCGCGGGTCCAGTCCGGGCCCTGGGCGCTGCCGACGGCGGTACCCGCGCTGTTGACCGCCATGGCCTCGCTCTGCCGGCCCGCCGGGCCGCCGAGCAGGGTCTGGCTGCCGTCCGGGTTCCAGCGGGCGGCGAACGTGGAGTGCGCCGCGTCGAACGTGGCCCCGACGACGGTGCCCGCGCTGTTGACGGCCCGTGTCCGGCCGTAGCCGGCGTCGCGGACGGTGCCGTCGGCCGTCCAGACCAGCACCCGGTCGAACTCCGTGCCGCCGGCCCGCCGCCCGTGCCCGAGCACCACGCCGTCGTCGGTCATCCGGTCCACCCGGGCGCCGTCGACGCCCGGCGGGAGCGGGAGCGCGGTCACCGTGTCCGTCGGGCTCCAGAGCACCGGGGTCTCCTGGTAGTCGCCGTCGGCGAGGCGCCGTACGGAACTGCCGGCGACGAAGCCCGCGTTGGTGACGGAGGCGGTCGAGCCCATGGTGTCGCCGGGCAGCAGCGGCAGGTCGACCCGGGTGCCGTCGGCCCGCCACTTCAAGGGCTTGGGCTGGTAGACCTCGTCGTACGAGCCGCCCACCACGACACCGGCGTCGTTGACCGCTCCCGCGCCGCCACCGCGGACCCCGGCCGGCAGTTCCAGGGCGGTCGGGGTGCCGTCCGGGGCCCAGCGGACCGGGTGGTTGTCGCTCATCGACACGAAGGAGGCCCCGACCACGGTGCCCGTGTCGTTGTACCCGCTCGGGCGGCTGGACAGGTCGCCGGGTAGCGGCGCCAGGACGGTGTAGCCGAGGTGGTCGGGGCTCCAGCGGATGGCGCTCACGGTGTACCGGCCGGGGGTGTTCGGGGAGTACTCGCCGACGACGGCGCCGTCGCGGCTCAGGCCCCACACCTCGCTGTAGGCGGTGTCCGGCGGGGTCGGCAGGAACTGCGGGGAGGCCAGGTAGTGGGCGGGAGCGGCAGCCGCCGCGGGTATCGGGCCGAGGAGCAGGGCGGCGGCCGTCGCGGCGGCGGCGAGGGCGGCCGTACGAGAAGTGCGTGAACCGGTCATGCGGAGAACTCCTGTTTCGTCGGGGCGACTTCGGGTCGTGGCCATCAGGGCTTCCAGACCATCGCGCGCGGCAGCGACTGCTCGCCGGGCACGGTGGCGTGTCCGACGATCACCCCGGACTCGTTGACGAGGGAGGCCGAGGCGTACGGGCTGAGCGAGGACGGCGGGAGCGTGACGGCCGTCCCGTCGCGCTTCCACAGCAGTGCCGTGCCGTGGTCCCAGTCCGAACCCGTCGCGGTGCCGACGGCGGTGCCCGCGCTGTTGATCGTGCGCGCCGTGCTCTGTTGGCCTGCCGGGCCGTCGAGCAGCGTCCGGGTGCCGTCCGGGTTCCAGTAGGCGGCGTGCAGGGAGCGGGCGGCGTCGAACGCCGCCCCGACGACGGTGTCGGTGTTGGTGATGGAGTTCGGCCGGCCCTCGCCGATGTCCCGGACGGTGCCGTCCGCCGCCCAGAGCACCACCCGGTCGAGCTCGGTGCTCCCCTCTCGCCGTCCGGGGCCGACGATCACACCGGCGTCGGTGATCCGGTAGACCCCGGCCACGTCGATCCCAGGCGGGAGCGGCAGCGCGGTCACGGTGCCCGACGGGCTCCAGACCACCGCGCGCTTCCGGGGCTCGCCGCTGAGACGTCGTTCGGACCAGCCGATGACGAAGCCCGCGTCGTTGACGGCCGTGGTCGCACCGGTGTCGTCGCCGTCCAGCAGCGGCAGGGCGACCCTGGTGCCGTCGGCCCGCCACTTCACGGGCAGGGGGCGGAACACCGCGTCGTACGAATCGCCTATCACGACACCGGTGTTGTTGATCCCGTTCGCGCCGCCGCCGCGGGCTCCGGCCGGAAGTTCCAGTGCGGTCGAGGTGCCGTCGAGGGCCCAGCGGACCGGGTGGTTGTCGGTCAGCGTCGCGAAGGAGACCCCGACCGCGGTGCCGGCCTCGTTCATGGCGCCCGGGCGGGTGCCGATCTCGCCGGGCAGCGGTTCCAGGGCGGTGAGGCCGAGGTTGCCGGTGTTCCAGCGGAGGGCGCGCGGGGCGAACCGGCCGGGGATGTCCAGGTAGCACTCGCCGAGGACGTCGCCCGCGTTGTTCAGGCTGTACGCGGTGCTGAGCGGGCCGGCGTTGGCGGGCAGCGGTAGGAGGTGGGGGGTCGGGAGCAGGTGTGGGGTCGGGAGCGGTGGGCCGGGGTCGGCCGTTGCGGCGGGTACCGGGCCGAGGAGCAGGGCGACGGCCGTCGCGGCGGCGGCGAGGGCGGCCGTGCGCGGGGTGGATGAACCAGCCATCCGGAAACTCCTGTCTCTTCAATGACCTTGTGGATCAAGCGAATTGACGTTTCGTCGGAGTCAGGCTGGTCGGGTGCCCGGTCCGGTGGCCAAGTCTCGGCCACCGTCCGTTCGTTGGCAGGCCGATCACCGAAACGGCCGGAATCCGCACCCCCGGATCCGCATCGGGCAGGTCGGGAGGGGTGCGGATCCGGGGCGGCGGCCGATTTCCCGTGGTTCGGCCGAGCGGGGCGGTGGGGGTGCCGGGGCGGGCGTCGTTCCGCCTCCGCCCGGCTGCGTCAGCCGGGTGCGATCGCCGGGCCGCCGCTGCCGGTGGTGCCCTCGGCGGCGTCCCGGCCGCCGCTCCAGCCGCTTCCGGAGCCGCCGCCACCGGAGCCGCCACCGGAGCTGTCACCAGAGCCGCCACCGGAGCCGCCGCCGGAACCCCGGACGTACACCGTGAAGGAGGTCAGGCCGGGGGGCAGTTCCCAGGCCCCACCGGCCCGGACGGACACCCGGTAGGCCTGCGGGCCGCCGTCCCGCTGGGCGGGTGCGGCCGGGGTGGTCGTCGTGGTGCCGGTCGTGACGGCCAGCGCCGTGGCAGTGGAGGCGGTCGCCAACAGGCCTTGCCGGAAGAGCTTTTGATTGATCGTCATCCTTGCGATGGTCTGATCTCCGGCGGCCCCGGCGGTGGCTTCGACCCCGAATCACGCGAACGAGTGGTCGCGTTCCGGCCGAGTTCGACGCGGGCCCTCGTCGGTGAAGGTCGGCGGCCCTCGGACGGGCGGCGCTCGGGCGGGCGGCGTGGGACCGCGCCCGGGGCCCCGCCGCGGGGAGCCGCGTCGCGCTCGGCGGAGTCGGCGGAGCCGGCGGGTGGCGGACGGCGCGGGGGCACAGCGCGGACCTGCGGAGATCCTCCCTCGATCGGGGGAGGGCGAGGGTGCGAAGGCCGGTGATACTGGCGGACATGATCAAGGGACTGAAGCCGCTGCTGCGCGGGTCGACGTATACAGGTGTGCTGTTCGCGGTGGTCGGGGCAGTGGCCGCGCTGCCGGTGGCGATGGTGGCGCTCGGGGTGCCGCTCGGCTTGTCGGGCCGGCCGGACTCGGTCTGGGTGGCGCTGCCCCTGTGGGCGGTGCTGCTCGGGCTGTGCGGGCTGCCCCGGGTGGTGCGCCGGGTGCTGGCGGCGGGGGCGCGCAGGACGCTGGGCGTCGCGGTGCCCGCCCCGGTGAAGGGGGCCGCCGCGGCGGAGTGGTGGCGGACGCCGGCGTTCGTGGTGGCGTACGTGGCACTGGGCTGGACCGTGCTGATCGGCGGCAGCACGCTGCTGGTGACGGCCGTGGCGCTGCCCGGGCGCTGGGCGGAGGGCACGGCGAGGGTGAGCCTCCTCGGCTGGGCCACGGACGTGACGGGCGTCTGGGCCTGGATCGTGGGAGTGCTCGCCCTGGTGCTCGCGGCGGCGCTGTTCGTGGCCGTGTCGGGCGCGCTGCGGTGGCTGGCGCCCCGGCTGCTCGGGCCCTCGCCGGCCGAGCGGCTCGCGATGGCCGCCGAGCGGGAGCGGCTGCTGGCCGAACGCAACCGGCTGGCCCACGAACTGCACGACTCCATCGGGCACACCCTGACCGCCGCCACCATCCAGGCCGCCGTCGCGGGCGAGGTGCTGGCCGACGACCCGGTCGCGGCGCGGGCCGCCATGCGCAGCATCGAGGAGTCGACCCGGGCCGCGCTGGAGGACCTCGACTACGTGCTCGGCGCGCTGCGCGAGGAGCAGTCCGGCACCGCGCCGACCCGCACCCTCACCGACCTGCCCGAACTGATCGACCGGCTCCGGCACGCGGGCGCCGTCGTGGCGCCGCGCACCACCGGGGACCTGGCGCAGGTGCAGGGCACGCTCTCCCGGGCCGCGTACCGGATCGTCCAGGAGGGGCTGACCAACGCGCTGCGGCACGGCTCGGGCGGGACGATCGAGCTGCGGGTGGCGGCGGGGGCGGACAAGCTGGAGCTGAGCGTGGTCAACGGGGTGGCGGACGGGGCCGGGGCGGGTGGCTTCCCGACCTCCGGGCACGGCCTGCCCGGGCTGGCCGAGCGGGTGCGGCTGCTGCACGGCGAGTTCGAGGCCGGCCCGTACGGCGAGGGGCAGTGGCGGCTGGCGGTCCGGCTGCCGATGCGGTGGTCGGCGTGAGCGGGGGCGGTGGTCGCGGCTCCGGGGGGAGCGGGGCCGACGGGAGCGTGAGCGGGGCCGGTGAGGACAGGGCGGCCGACCCCGCCGCGGGGGCGGCGCCCGACGTCACCCTCCTGATCGCCGACGACGACCCCGTCACCCGCAGCGGCCTGAGCACCCTGCTGGGCGCCCAGCAGGGCATCACGGTGGTCGGGCGGGCCGCCGACGGCGTCGAAGTGGTCCAGCAGGTGCGGATGTTGCGGCCGGACGTGGTGCTGATGGACGTGCGGATGCCGCGCCGCAACGGGATCGAGGCGACCCGCGAACTGCTGAAGGACGCCGACCCGCCCAAGGTCGTGGTGATCACCACCTTCGAGAACGACGGCTACGTCACCGCCGCGCTGAGCGCCGGCGCCAGCGGCTTCGTGCTGAAGCGGCGGCCCGTCCCGCAGATCGCCGAGGCGGTACGGGTGGTGGCCGCCGGGGAGGCGGTGCTGTTCCCCGCCGCGCTGCGCCGGATGGTCGCGGCCCGGCCGCTGGAGTCGGCCGAGGCGCTGCCCAGGGCGGCGCTGACCGGCCGGGAGGAGGGGGTGCTGCGGCTGATGGCGACCGGGCTCTCCAACCCGGAGATCGCGCAGGCCCTCGCGGTGAGCCAGGAGACGGTGAAGACGCACGTCGGGAACGTGCTGGGCAAGCTCGGCGCGCAGAACCGGACCCACGCGGTGGTGATCGCGTACGAGAGCGGGCTGGTGGTGCCGGGGCTGCCCGGCGCCTGAGCGGCGGTGCGGCCACGGTGATGTGGCCACGGCGGGAGCAGCCCCGGCGGTCGGTGCGGCCTGCGGTGTGCGGTGTGTGGGCGTGCGGCCTGTGGCTTACGGCCTGCGGCTTACGGCCTCGGGTCGATCGGGGCGAGGGTGCCGAGGCGGTCCTCGACGGCCTGGGCGGCGGCCAGGCAGAGGTCCTCCCGGAAGGCCCGGCCGACGAGCTGCACACCGGTGGGGAGGCCGTCCGCGGCGAGACCGGTCGGGACGGCGACGGACGGGACGCCGACGAAGCTGGTCACCGAGCAGAGCCGCATGGCCGAGGCGACCCGGTCCCGGCCCGCCTGGTCCCGCGACTCCAGGCCCGGTTCGACCGGCGGCTCGGTGAACACCGGGCCCAGCAGCAGCGGGTACGCGTGCAGGAACTCCGCCCAGGAGCGGCGGATGTTCATCCAGGTGCCCAGCAGCCGGATCAGGCCGGGGCCGTCCACGGGCGGGGAGCTGCGCATCGTCAGCTCGATGAAGCGGTCGCCGCCCTCGCCCAGCAGCTGCCGGACGGCGGGCCAGTTCGGCGCGAACTCGGTGCCGGTCAGGCGGTGGTAGGTGTCGAGCGCCTCGTCCAGCCGCGGGACGTCGGGGACCTCCTGGACGTCGTACCCGGCGTCGCGCAGCGCGTCGGCGGCGGTCTCGACGGCGCGGCGGACGGTGGGGTGGACGCCGTGGCCGCCCGGGTCGGCGACGACGGCGACCCGGACGGGGGCGGCGAGCGGCTCGCCGTACAGCGGGACGGGCACGGCGCGCGGGTCGAGCGGGTCGGTGCCCGCCAGCGTCTCGTAGGCGAGCCGCAGGTCGGCGACCGTACGGGCCAACGGGCCGTCGGTGACCAGGACCTGGGAGGCCGGGCCGGGGTCGTCCGGGCCGATCAGGCGCTGGTCGGCGGGGAAGCGGCCGGTGGTCGGATCGAGGGCGGCGACCCCGCAGAAGGAGGCGGGGATGCGGACCGAGCCGCCGGAGTCGTTGCCGAGCCCGAGCGGGGCCATCCCGGCGGCGACGGCCACGCCGTCCCCGCCGCTGGTGCCGCCCGGGGTGCGGCGCCGGTCCCAGGGGTTGTAGGTGTCGCCGTACAGCTCGCTGCGGGTGTGCATCCCGGCGAGGATCAGGGTCGGCAGGTTGCTGTGGCCGATCGGGATCGCCCCGGCCGCGCGCAGCCGGGCCACCGGGACGGCGTCGTCGGTGGCGACGTGGTCGCGGAAGCGCGGGGTGCCGAAGGTGGTGGCCACGCCGGCGATCGGGGTGCACTCCTTCACGGTGAACGGCACGCCCGCGAGCGGCCCGAGGGGCTCGCCGGCGGCCCGGCGTCGGTCGGTGTCCCGCGCGGCCGCGCGGGCCCGGTCGGCGAGGAGCTGGGTGACGGCGTTCAGGCGGGGGTTGACCTCGTCGATCCGGGCCAGGTGGCTGTCCACCACCTCCAGGGCCGACACCTCGCCGCCGCGCACGGCGGCGGCGAGTTCGGTGGCGGGCTTGCTCCACAGGGACATGGGGGCGCTCCTCGGCGGGTCGTCGGGCTCGTTCCGATGCGGTCGCATCGGAACGGAACTGAACCCTAGCCCGGAACCGATACGCTTGCATCGGAATATCGAATATCGGAGAACACGGCGGCGAGGAGGACGGGCATGCCGAAACAGGTGGACCACGAGGGCCGGCGCCGGCGGATCGCCGAGGCCGTCTGCCTGCTGGTGGACGAGCACGGGCTGGAGGGCGTCACCCTGCGGGACGTCGCCACCCGGGCGGAGGTCTCGATGGGGGCCGTCCAGCGCTGCTTCCGCACCAAGGAGGAGATGCTGCTGGCCGCGCTCGCGCACGTCGGGGAGCGGGTCACCGCGCGGGTGCGGAACCGGCTCACGGCCGGCCCTGCGCAGTCGGCGGCCACCGAACTCGGGCTGGTGGCGGGCGAGGTGGCGCTGCTGCGCGAGGAGCACCGGGCCGAGGCCAGGATCTGGCTCGCCTTCGTCGCCGGCGCCGCCGTCAACCCGGCGCTGGCGGCCACCCTGCGGAGCAGCTACGCGGCGCTGGAGGAGCTGGTGGTGCGGCTGGTCGCGGAGGCGGCAGGCGGGGGATCGGCGCTGGGCGGGGCGACGGCGGGCGGGCCGGCGGCCGGGGGATCGGCGCTGGGCGGGGCGGACACCGCCGGGGCGGTGGACGCGCGGACCGAGGCCCGTACGCTGCTCGCCCTCGCCGACGGGCTCACCGCGCACGTACTGGTCGGGCACCGGACGGTGGCGGAGGCGGAGGAGGTCCTGCACACGCACCTGGCCGGGCTCTGGGCGCGCTGCTGAAACGGCCCCTCGGCACGCGGCTGAAGCCTTCGCCCACTGTTGTCGCCCCCGTCACCGTCCAGTCCGTGGATGGTCGGCCACGGCGGTGGCCGGGTCGGGCAGGATCGGGCCCGACGTCACCGGAGACACCTGTCGGACACTCGTGTTGGGAGAGCCTGCCGTGACTGCTGTGGAGATCCCCGGGTCCAAGTCCATCACCGCCCGGGCGCTGTTCCTGGCCGCCGCCGCCGAGGGCGTGACCACCCTGCGCCGGCCGCTGTCCTCGGACGACACCGAGGGCTTCGCGCAGGGGCTGGACACCCTCGGGTACCGGATCGAGCGGACGGCCGCGGCATGGCGGGTGGAGGGCCGCCCAGCCGGTCCCGCCGTCCCGGAGGCCGAGGTGTACTGCCGCGACGGCGCCACCACCGCGCGCTTCCTGCCCACCCTCGCCGCCGCCGGCCACGGCACGTACCGCTTCGACGCCTCCGCCCAGATGCGCCGCCGCCCGGTCGCCCCGCTCACCCGGGCGCTGCGCGACCTGGGCGTGGACCTGCGGCACGAGGAGGCCGAGGGGCACCACCCGCTGACGGTCCTCGCCGACGGCGTCCGCGGCGGTGAACTCACCCTGGACGCAGGGCAGTCCTCGCAGTACCTGACCGCGCTGCTGCTGCTCGGCCCGCTCACCCGGGACGGCCTGCGGATCACCGTCACCCGGCTGGTCTCCGCGCCGTACATCGGCATCACCCTGGCGATGATGCGCGACTTCGGGGTCGAGGTGAAGCGCGAGCGGACGCCCGCCGGCGAGCTGTTCGAGGTGCCCCCCGGCGGCTACCGGGCCGCCGACTACCCGATCGAGCCGGACGCCTCCACGGCCAGCTACTTCTTCGCCGCCGCGGCCCTGGCCGGCCGGGAGGTCACCGTCCCCGGCCTCGGCCGGGACGCGCTCCAGGGCGACCTGCGCTTCGTCGACGTGCTGCGGCGGATGGGCGCCCGGGTGGACGTCGGCGCCGACCGCACCACGGTGGCCGGCGAGGGCCCGCTCGGCGGGATCACCGTCAACATGCGGGACATCTCCGACACCATGCCCACCCTCGCGGCCATCGCCCCGTTCGCCACCGGGCCGGTGCGGATCGAGGACGTCCACAACACCCGGGTCAAGGAGTGCGACCGCCTGGAGGCCTGCGCCGACAACCTGCGCGCGATGGGCGTCACCGTGGCCACCGGGGACGACTGGATCGAGATCCGGCCCGGCACGCCCCGCCCGGCCGAGGTCACCACCCACTCCGACCACCGGATCGTCATGTCCTTCGCTGTCACCTCGCTGCGCACCCCCGGCATCACCTTCGACGACCCGGGCTGCGTGCGGAAGACCTTCCCGGGGTTCCACGAGGCCTTCGCGGCGCTGCGCGCGGAGTGGGGGGTCTGACCCGCGCCGCTCCGACCTGGGTCGTCGTCCGGGCCGGGAAATCCCGGTTGCCAGGCGGCGGCCCCGGCGGCGAGGATTCCGTTCGTGTCCGAGACGGTGTTCGAGACGGTGTCCGACGGGCCCGGGCTGCGGCCCTACCCCAAGATCCCCGCCCGGGGCCGCTCCGGCGGGCCCGGCAGCCGCGAGTGGACCGCGGCCGAGAAGGTGCACGGGGCACACTTCGCCGTGGTCTGCGAAGGCGGCTCCGTACGGGCCGCGAAACGGCGTGAACTGCTGGACGACGAGGGGCTGGACGGCTTCTTCGGGGTGAGCCGGATCTGGCCCGAACTGTCCGTCGCGGCCGCCCGGTTCGCCGCCGCGGTGCGCGAACCGTGGGGCGCCGCCGCCGTGGTGACGGTCTACGGCGAACTGGCCGGCGGCCGCTACCCGCACCCCGGGGTGCCCGCCGTCCCCGGCGTCGACCCGGTCCAGACCGGCGTCTGGTACGCCCCCGGCCTGCGCTGGCTGCCCTTCGACGCCACCGTCGAGACACCCGAGGGCCGCTGGTGGATCGCCGACCGGACCCTGCGCACGGCCGCGCGGGCCGCCGGACTCACCTGCGTCCCCCTGCTCGGCCACGGCCCGCTGAACACCCTGCACGACCTGCCGGTCCGCTACCCCAGCCAGGTGCCCGCCCTGCTCGGCCTGCCCGAGCTGCCGGACAACCTCGCCGAGGGGTACGTCCTCAAACCGGCCGGCGAATGGCACGAGTCCGCCACCGCCCGTCCGCTCGTGAAGGTGAAGCAGCGGGCCTTCGCCGAGGACGACCGCTACGACGGTGCCCGCCCCTACCTCCCCCCGCCGGAGGGCGCGGCCGGCGTCCCCGCCTGGCTCCTCGTCCAGGCCTCGGCCCTGCTCACCCCCACCCGCGCCGCCGCCGCCGTCAGCAAGCTCGGCCCCCGCACACCCGCACAGGCCGTGGCCGCGGAGATCGCGGCGGACGTGGCCGAGGAACTCGCCGACGCCGTGGGAGGGTTGGACCCGACCGTCCTGGCCGCCCTGCGCCAGGCCCTCGAACCGGGGGCCCGGGCCCTCACGTCCTTCGACGCGGAGGACCGGCGCAACTCCTGACTACGAGGGAGCGGAATGGCTCAGACGAGGAAGCGGCTGTCGCGCGCGGAGGCACTTCGGCGGCGGGCCGGGGCGCAGTTCGTGGGCCGCCGCGCCCAGTTGGCGCTCTTTTCGGAGAACCTGCGCAGGAGTCCTGATCCGGAGGCCACCGACGACCCGGCGGACTTCCTCTTTCACGTGCGGGGCGTCGGCGGCGTCGGCAAGTCGACGCTGATCGCCGAGTGGCGCGAAGCGGCCCGGCGGGCTGGCGCGCTGACGGCGGTTGTGGACGAGAATGACGTCCACGGCTTGGAGACGGCGTTGAGCGCGCTCGCCAGACAACTGGCCGAGCAAGCCGGGCCCTTGAAGGAGCTCGACAAGGCGCTCGACGAGTACCGGCGGGCCCGTCGGGCCGCCGCCGACCGCGTCCCCGAGCCGCCTACCGGCGGTGGAACGGCGTCCCTGCCGTCCCGGATGGTCACCCAGGCGGCGTTCGGGGCCGCCTCCATGCTGCCGGGTGGGGGTGTGGTCGCGGCGATCGCCAACCCGGACAACGTCGCCCTCGGTGCCGACCGTCTCATCGCAGGCATGCGCCAACGGCGGCGCGGCAATGACGGTGAGGAGGTGGCGCTCTGCCGGGCGTTCGTTGCGGAGCTGGCGAAGCTGTGCGGCCGGGACAGCCCGTCGGTGGTGCTGTTCCTGGACACCTGGGAACTCACCGGCCGCCACCTCGACGTCTGGCTGCGCGACCTCCTCGACGGCTCCTACGGCGACGTCCCGCTCGACGTCGTCATCGTCATGGCCGGGCGGGAGGAGCTGTGCGAACGCGACTGGGGCACCCTGCGCTCGGCCGTGGTCGACGTCCCGCTCGACGTCTTCACCGAGCAGGAGACCCGCGAACTCCTCGCAGCCCGGGGTGTCACCGACCCCGAGGTGGTCGAGGCCGTGACGGGCCTGTCGATGCGGCTGCCCCTGCTGGTCGCCCTGCTCGCGCAGACCGACCTCCAGGCCGTCGGCGACATCGCCGACGCGGGCGCCGACCTCACCGACCATGCGGTGGAGCGCTTCCTCCAGTGGATCCCGGAACCGGAGCGCCGCGAGACCGTCCTGGCGGCGGCACTGCCCCTGCAGCTGAACCACGACCTGTTCGCCTGCGCGGTGCCGAACGCGGCCGCGGACGCCTGGGAGTGGTTGCTGAGCCAGCCGTTCATCGCGGGCCACGGTTCGTACCGGCAGTACCACCCGGTGGTCCGGGCGAGTTTGCTGCGCCGTCAGCGGCTGCACTCGCCCCAGGCCTGGGCAACGGCACATGTGCGGCTGGCCGGGCACTACGCCGCCGAACGGGAGGCGCTGGAATGCCGGCTGCCGGAGCAGCGGCGACCGGCGGATGCCCGTTGGCGCCGGTTGGCGCTGAACGAGACGTACCACTCACTGTGTACGGATCCGACGGCGAACCTGCCGCGGGCTCTGGATCACGTGGCTTGGCTGGTAGCAGCGGACCTGGCTCCGTGGGTGGACATGCTGGGCTACGCGGCGCAGGACACCGAAGACGCCGAACTTGCCGGGTGGGCCGGGAGGTTGCGTGCCGCCGCCAGCACGGAGCAACCGGAGACCGAGGTTCTCGCCGTCCTCTGCGCCCCGGGTCTGCCGTCGCATGTACGGGCCCGGGCGCTTGCTGTCAGGGGCGACTACCGCATGGCGAGCCGCCCTGAGGAAGCCCGCGCCGACCTCGATCGCGCCGTGCTCCTGGCGCCGGATCTTCCGATGGCACGTGCGTGCCGAGGTCGCGCACACGTTTTGAGCAACCGCATCGAGGAAGCACTGGTGGATCTCGGTGCCGCTGTCGACCTCGACCCCGCTTTCGGGTGGGCGTTGGCCTACCGAGGTGTGGCCAACCAGTCGGCGGGGCGATTGGACGCGGCGGTCGACGACTTCTCCGCAGCCCTCCGGCTGGACCCGAGTCTCACCTGGGTGTTCCGGTTCCGGGGACAGGCCCATCGGCTGGCGGGCTGGTCGGACGAGGCGATGGCGGACTTCACCTCCGCGTACGAAGCGTCCCCGACAGACGGGTGGGTGCTCGCCCGCCGGGGTGAGGCCCACTGTCTGGCAGGCCGGCTGGATGAGGCGATGGCGGACTTCGACGCAGCTCTTGAACTGGAGCCCGATGATGCGGGAGCGCTCGGCTTCCGGGGTGAGATCCACCAGTCAGCGGGCCGGTTGGATGAAGCGCTGGCGGACTTCGATGCAGCCCTTGCGCTGGACCCTGAGATGGTCTGGGTCCATGGCTTCCGGGGTGAGATCCACCGGTCGGCGGGCCGACTGAACGAAGCGATGGCCGATTTCGACGCCGCCCTTGCACGGGATGCCGGTCTGAGCTGGGTGTTCGGGCTCCGGGCGGGGGTTCATGAGTCGGTGGGCCGGTTGGACGAAGCGATGGCGGACCTGACAGCGGCTCTCGCGGTGGATCCCCGGGCGGGGTGGGCGCTTGCGCGTCGCGGCGACGTCCATCGATCGGCCGGCCGGTTTGAGCAGGCGGTTTCGGACTACACCGCGGCCCTTGAGCTGGGGGCCGAAGTCGCGTGGGCGTCGGTTCAACGTGGTGAGCTCCACAAGCAGGCGAACCGGACCGACGAGGCGTTGGCGGATTTCGCAGCGGCCCTGGAGGTGGAACCCGCGAACGCCTTGGCCTTGCTCAACCGCGGCATGATTCACCAGGAAGCGGGCCGGCTGGAGGAGGCGATAACTGACATCACCGCGCTCCTGGAGCGATGCCCAGAGTACCGGCGAGGAGCACTCGTGGTCCTCGGCGAGGCCCGCCGGCAGGCCGGTCAGCTGGATGAGGCCGTGGCGGACTTCACCGAGGCCCTGGACCTGGACCCTGCGAATGCATGGGCGTTCGGGTGCCTGGGGCAAGCGAACGGGTTGTTGGGCAGGTTCGACGCGGCGGCCGCGAATCTTTCCGCAGCCCTTGGCGACACACCTGAACTCCTCTGGATCTCCTGCGCGTTGGTTGCCGTACATCGGCGGAGCGGACGCCTCCAGGAGGCACGGTCGGTCCTTTGGCGAGCGGTACAGGTGGACCCGACAGACCTGGGCGTACTCGAGGAGTCGGCCGTCCAGCATCTGCGCGACAGCGGACGGGCGGCCTCCCTCGCCGTGTGGGACGAGTACCTGAACGCGGCGCGCGCATCCGAAGGCCGCATCGAGACGGCGACGGCGGAACTGCTCCATGGGCTGGTCGTCGGCGAGACGGCACCGGATGAGTTGGCCGACGCGTTCCTGGTCACGCGTGGCGTCCGAACGGTGCTGCTCGACGTCCGCGCGTACGTGGAGGAGCTGACCCGAGCGGAACCTCCCGTCGGGCCTCGCGCCGAGGCCGCGATGCGGGTGCTCCGGGCGGCTGCCGTACCTTGATCGTTCGTGGGGGTCAGGGGCGCGAGAAAAGATTCCTCGGGAAAGTCGTCGGCGATGTAGAGGCCGGGTTCCGCCGCTCCGACTGAGAGGTGACGGCGCGCCGACGGGGCGCGTGAGACGGAGGGGACACCCGGAATGAAGTACGTCGCGATGATCTACGGCAACCAGGCCAAGTGGGACTCCTTCCCGGCCGAGGCGTGGCCGGAGGCGATCGCCAAGCAGGAGGCGTTCAACGCGCGGTACCGGGAGAGCGGGGAGCTGGTCGGCGCGTACGGGCTGGCGGACGCGGCGGCGGCGCAGCTGGTGCGGCGGGCGGAGGGGGTGCCGGTGGTCACCGACGGGCCGTACCTGGAGACCAAGGAGTACGTGGCCAGCTTCTACCTGCTGGACTGCGAGAGCCTGGAGCGGGCCCAGCAGATCGCGGCGGACATGCCGTTCGCGGACGTGGAGCCGGTGGAGCTGTGGCCGATCCTGCACGAGTCCGTGGCGGGCGACCTCCCCGTGTGCGAGTGAGCGGAACGACCGGTGCCGTCGAGGGCCTGCTGCGCGAACTGGCGCCGCAGGTCCTCGGCGTGCTGGTGCGGCGGCACGGCGGGGCGTTCGACGCGTGCGAGGACGCGGTGCAGGAGGCGCTGCTGGCCGCCGCGACGCAGTGGCCGGAGGGCGGGGTGCCGGCCAACCCGAGGGGCTGGCTGGTGACGGTCGCGGACCGACGGCTGGTGGACCGGGTGCGCAGCGATTCGGCGCGCCGCCGCCGGGAGGAGGCGCTGGCGCTGGCCACGCCGCAGTCGGCGCTGCTCGCCCCCGCGGCCGACGCGCCCGACCCGGCGGCGGACGACTCCCTTGCGCTGCTGTTCCTCTGCTGCCACCCGGCGCTGTCCGTGCCGAGCCGGATCGCGCTGACCCTGCGCGCGGTCGGCGGCCTGACCACCGCGCAGATCGCGGCCGCGTTCCTGGTGCCCGAGGCGACGATGGCGCAGCGGATCAGCCGGGCGAAGCAGACGCTGAGGAGCGCGGGCGGGGGACTGTCCCTCGGCGGGGGAGAGTCCCTCCCGGAGGGCGGGGCGGGGCGGCTGGGCGAGGTCCGGCACGTGCTGTACCTGGTCTTCAACGAGGGCTACACGGCGAGCGGCGGCGAGGAGCTGACCGCGCCGCGGCTGTCCGAGGAGGCGATCCGGCTGACCCGGCTGCTGCGGCGGCTCACCCCCGGGGACGCCGAGACGGCGGGGCTGCTCGCGCTGATGCTGCTGACCGACGCCCGGCGGCCGGCCCGCACCGGGGCGCACGGCGCGGTGGTGCCGCTGGACGAGCAGGACCGCGGCCGGTGGGACCGGGAACTGCTGGACGAGGGGCTGGAGTTGATCGCCTCGGTGCTGCCGCGCGGGCAGGCCGGGCCGTACCAGGTGCAGGCCGCGATCGCCGCGGTGCACGGGGAGGCGGCGACGGCGCGGGAGACCGACTGGCCGCAGGTCCTGGCGCTGTACGACCTGCTGCTGCGCCTCGACCCGAACCCGGTGGTCGCGCTCAACCGGGCGGTCGCGGTCGCGATGGTGCACGGGCCGGAGGCGGGGCTGGCACTGGTGGCGGAGCTGGCCGGGGACCGGCGCCTGGCCCGGCACCACCGGCTGCTCGCCGTCCGGGCGCACCTGCTCGACCGGCTCGGCACCGACCCGGCGGCCGCCGCCCGCGCCTACCGGGAGGCGGCGGCCCGGACGGCGAGCGCCCCGGAGCGGCGCCATCTGGCCTCCCGGGCACGGCGGTTGGAGGTGGCTTCGAGTACGGGGTGAGTGGGTGGGGGCGGGGGCGGCGGCGGGGTCGAGGGCGGGTTCAGACGGCGTCCAGGGGGCTTCCGCGTCCGCCGGGAGGGGCCCATCATGGGCTCCCGGCCCCGGCAGAACCGCCCCGACACCGTTCCAGGGCCGCCGTCAGGAGGCAGAAGAGATGACGATCCCACCGCCCGTTCGGATCCAGGCCGCCGTCGTCCGCGCCGCGTACGCGCTGCCCGAGGGCCTGCGGCGGGCCGTCGCGGGCAAGCCGGTGGTCCTCGACGGGCAGACGCTCGCGCTGGACGCGCAGTTGATACTCAAGCTCCAACGGCTGTCCGGGGCGTCCCTGGTGATGTCGGGCGGGGTCGGGCCGTCGCGCGCCGCGATGGAGCACGCGCGGCACCTGGTGGGCGGGCCGCGCAACCGTACGGTGGCCGCGCGGAGCGTCGGCATCCCGCAGGAGCACGGCGAACTGGCCGCGACGCTGTACACCCCGGAGGGGCTGGCGGCCGGTTCCGGCCTGCTGGTCCTCCTGCACGGCGGGGGCTGGGTGGTCGGCAGCCGGGCCAGCCACGACCACATCGCCCGCTTCCTCGCCCAGCGGGCGCGGGTGCGGGTGCTGTCGGTGGAGTACCGGCTGGCGCCCGAGCACGCGTTCCCGGCGGCGGCCGAGGACGCGCTGGCCGCGTTCGACTACGCCTACGCCAAGGCCGCCGACCTGGGCGCGGACCCGGAGCGGATCGCGGTCGGCGGGGACAGCGCGGGCGGCAACCTGGCCGCCGTCGCCGCCCAGCAGGCGGTCCGGCGGGGCGGCCCCGCGCCGGTGTTCCAGCTGCTGCTGTACCCGGCGACCGACGCCTCGACCCGGCGCCCCTCGCGCGCACTGTTCGCCGACGGGTTCTTCCTGACCAGCGCCGACATGGACTGGTTCGCCGACCGGTACGCGCCCGCGCCCGCCGACCGCACCGACCCGCGGCTGTCGCCGCTGCTCGCCGAGGACCTGACCGGCCTGCCGCCCGCGTACATCGGCACCGCGGGCTTCGACCCGCTGCGCGACGAGGGCGAGGCGTACGCGCGGGCGCTGGAGGAGGCCGGGGTCGCGGTGCGGCTGAGCCGGCAGTCGGACCTCATCCACGGGTACGCCAGCTACATCGGCGTCGGCCACCGCTTCCGGGAGGCGACGGCCGAGGCGGCGGAGGCGCTGCGGCAGGCGATCGGCGGGTAGCGGCAACGCGCCGGAGGGCTTGCGACGAAGGGCGGGACCCCGGCAGCGGGCGGGTCCCGCCCTTCGCCGTGCCGTGAGACGGGAGGGGGCGTGCCCGGAGGCGGAAGGGGGGCGTGAGCCGTACGGTCACGCGCCGGATCGCTGTCGCGCAGGGGGTTCTCGGCGACCGGCTCTTATTGTACTGTCCGTCTAATAAGCGGGTGAGCGGGAACCCGCGGAACAGGCACCTGGAGGCAGCCATGGCTCTCACCTGGCAGACGGGGCACGGCCACACCACGGCCGACGACGACGTCTCGAAGCGGCTGCTGGAGTCGGCCGCCACCCTCTCCTACGACCCCTCGACCGAGATCGACTGGGACGCCCCCCTCCCGGACGACCACTACGGCCTCAACCCGGAGTGGAGCACCCTCTACGGCACCCGGCTGTGGGACGAGATGACCGAGCGCCAGCGGGTCACACTCACCCGGCACGAGGTCTGCTCGATCATGAACACCGGCATCTGGTTCGAGATGATCCTCCAGCAGATGGTGCTGCGCGACCAGTACCTCAAGAACCCCGCCACCGCCGAGTTCCAGTTCGCGCTCACCGAGATCGCCGACGAGTGCCGCCACTCGATCATGTTCGCCCGCGCCTGCGCCAAGATGGGCGTCCCCGCCTACCGCCCGAACAAGGTGATCGCCCAGGCCGGGCGCGCCTTCAAGGCGCTCGCCAAGGGCGAACTCGCCTACGGCGGCATCCTGGTGGCCGAAGAGGTGCTCGACGTCATGCAGCGCGACTGGATGCGCGGCGAGAAGGTGCTGGAGATCGTCCGCGGCACCTCCCGGATCCACGTGGTCGAGGAGTCCCGGCACATGAAGTTCGCCCGGCAGGAGATCCGCGAGCGGATGCGCCACGCGAGCCCGGCCCGCCGGCGCGCCTCGGCCACCGGCATCGCCGTGGGCGCGTACGTCATCGTCACCAGCATGGTGCACCCGGGTGTGTACAAGGCCGCCGGGCTCGACGTGCAGCGGGCGCTCGCCGAGGTGCGGGCCAGCGAGCACCGCAAGGCGATGATGCGCACCAGCTCCCGGCACCTGATGGCCTTCCTCGCCGAGACCGGACTGCTCACCGGCCGCTCGGCGGCCGTCTACCGCCGGGTGCACATGCTCTGACGAACCGTCACCAATGAGCCGCCCCATCCCCCACGCGCAGCGAGGACCCACCCCGGCCATGGCCTACGCGATCACCCAGACCTGCTGCAACGACGCCTCGTGCGTGTCCGTCTGCCCAGTCAACTGCATCCACCCGACCCCGGACGAACCGGAGTTCGGCACCACCGACACGCTCTACATCGACCCGCGGGCGTGCATCGACTGCGGCGCCTGCGCGGACGCCTGCCCGGTGGACGCCGTGTTCCCGGTCGACCGGCTGCGCGGACCCGACACCGTGTTCGGCGACCTCAACCGCGACTGGTTCCGCGACCACCCCAACGACCACGCCTGGGGCGCGCCCAGCTTCCCGCGCAGCCTGCCGGCCGAGGTCGGCGCGCTGCGGATCGCCGTCGTCGGCACCGGCCCGTCCGCCGGGTACACCGCGCAGGAACTGCTGCGCGGCACCAGCGCCGAGATCACCATGATCGACCGGCTGCCCGTCACCGGCGGCCTGCTGCGCCACGGCGTCGCGCCCGACCACCAGTCCACCAAGCGGATCGCGGAGAGCTTCGCGAGCGTCTTCCACGACCCCCGGCTGCGGATGCACCTCAACGTGGAGATCGGCACGGACCTCACCCACCAGGAGCTCGCCGCCCACCACCACGCGGTGGTGTACGCGGTCGGCGCGGCCGCCGACCGCCGGCTCGGCATACCCGGCGAGGACCTGCCGGGCAGCCTGCCCGCGACCGCCTTCGTCGGCTGGTACAACGCCGAACCCACCGTGCCCGCCGACGCGGTGGAGCTGTCGGCGGAGCGCGTGGTGGTGGTCGGCAACGGCAACGTCGCGGTGGACGTCGCCCGCATCCTGCTCACCGACCCCGACCGGCTCGCCGCCACCGACATCGCCGACCACGCCCTGGCCGCGCTGCGCCGCAGCCGGGTCCGGGAGGTCGTGCTGCTCGCCCGGCGCGGCCCCGGGCAGGCGGCGTGGAGCAGGGCGGAGTTCCTGGCGCTGCGGCGGCTGCCGGGCGTCGAGGTGGTGGTGGCGGACCACCCGGAGGTCCGGGCGGCGATCGAGGCGGCGGCGGAGGCGGAGGCGGGGGCGGAGGCGGAAGCGGGGTCGGGTACGGCGTCGGGGGCGGCGCTGCTCGCCGGGCTGCCGCTGGTGTCGCACGACGGTGACGCGGCGCCCGGGCCGGGGCGGCGGATCGTGCTGCGGTTCCTGTCGGCGCCGGTCGAGCTGTCCGGGGAGGGGCGGGTCGAGGCGCTGACCGTCGAACGGACCGCCCAGGCGGCGGACGGCCGGGTCGAGGGCACCGGCGTGCGGGACGTGCTGCGGGCCGGGCTGGTGGTGCGCTCCATCGGGCACCGGGGCGTCCCGCTGCCCGGGCTGCCCTTTGACGAGCGGACCGGGACGGTCGCGCACCGGGCGGGGCGGGTCGTCGACCCGGCGACCGGACGGCCGCTGCCGGGGACGTACGTGGTGGGCTGGGCCAAGCGCGGGCCGTCCGGCGGGATCGGCGCCAACCGGGCCTGCGCCCGGGAGACGGTGGGCTCGCTGCTGGACGACGCGACCGCCCGCGCGCTGCCGGTCCCGGAGGCGGGGCGCGGCGACTTCGAACGGCTGGTGCGCAAGCGGCGGCCGGACGCGGTCGGGCTGCGGGAGCTGCGGGCGGTGGACCGCGCGGAACGCGAGCGGGGCGAGGCCGAGGGGCGGCCCCGGGTGAAGCTCGCCACCGTCGCGGAGCTGCTGGCGGCGGGGCTGCGGCGGTAGGGCCCGTCTTCGAACTCGCGTCTGCGGGGCGGCGCACAGGACGTGCGGCGGGCAGACGGTGGGGGGGGAGGGCTCCCCCGCCGGGGCGGCCCCCCGCGGGGGGGGCGC
>NZ_JBHJSJ010000002.1:122576-176639 GCF_042268845.1 Kitasatospora sp. NPDC056273
TTGTGGTGGGGGTTGTTTTTTTTTAAACACCCCCCTGCGGGGCCCTGCCGGGGGGGGGCCCCACTTCCCGCCCCCCCGGCGGCTCCCCGCAGGGGGTTGACCTGCGGGGAGCCGGGTTGACGTGGCCGTGTCCCGGTACGGGCGGGGCGCGTTGGCCGGGTGTGAGTGGTTTTGGGAGGCTGCCGGAACCGGAGCGGCCGCTGGCTGAGGAAACGATCCTGCACGGCGTTCCGGACAGACCGCCGGAGCAGTCGTGGGCGGCGCCCGTGGCGGCGCCCGTGCCGGAACCCGTGGTGGAACCCGGTCCGGAACCCGTGGTGGAACCCGGTCCGGAGACGCCCATCTACGCCGAACTGGCCCGGCGCTGGCGGGCCGAGGGGCGGGCCGTCCCCGGGCTGCCCGACCCGGACTGGGAGCCGCCGGCCGCGCCGACCGGGGCTCAGGAGGCGTCCGGCTCCGGCTGGAGCCCGGCGCGGGGGTCAGGGTGGAACCCGGGGGCGGGCTCGGGGTGGAACCCGGGGTAGAACTGCCGCGCCCACCGGCGGAACAGCCCGATCGAGCGCTCCCCGGGGACGAGCCGGGGCTGCGCCAGGTACCGCTTGTGGTCCAGGACCGGGCGGTCCTGCTTGATGATCCGCACCGAGGCCTGGAGCGCCGCCCAGGAGGCCGCCCGGTCGACGGCCCGCGCCGCGCCGACCCCCGGCACCGGCACCGTGGCGGTCACCGCGAAGCGCACCCTGGTCCGCCACGGCGCGACCGGCGTCGGCAGCACCCACACCCGCAAGGTGCCGCCCACCTGCGGCAGTTCGACCTCCATGCGCATCAGCCCGAGGCCGAACAGCGTCACCGGCTGCTCCAGACTCACCGTGCCCAGCCCGGGGAACCGGGTCGTGGTGCGCTGGTGGACGGTGAACAGCGGCCCGGCCACCTCGGGCGGGGCGGTCTCCCGGGTGTCCAGGCCGTGCAGCACCCGGGTGTGCCGGAAGTCGACGCTGTTCTCCATCACCTCCTGCGGGTGGGAGAGCACGTCCCCGCTCCACCACGCCAGCGGACGTACCCCGAGGGCCGGCGGCAGCTCCCAGGCCGGTGCGCCGCCGTCCGGACCGCCGCCCGAACCGTTGCCCGGGCCGCCGCCGGGGCCGCACCAGACGAACAGCGCGCCGTCCCGCTCGCACAGCCGGCGCCCGGCCAGGGCGCCGCGGAACCGGATGCCGTCCGGCGAACCGGTGCACGAGCCGTCCGGGCCGAAGGCGAAGCCGTGGAACGGGCAGACCAGCTCCTCGCCCCGGACCTTCCCGCCCGCCCCGAAGTGCGCGCCCAGGTGCGGGCAGTGCGGGCCGACCGCGCGCACCGCGCCCCGGCGGGTCCGGTACAGCACCACGTCCTCGCCCATCAGCCGGACCGTGCGCACCCGCCCGGGCGGCAGGTCCCGGGACCGGCCGACGCAGAACCAGCCACTGGGGTACGGCAGGGGGGCGGAGCGCTCGTCCACGCGGAGTTCACCTCGATGGCTTGACAGCCGTGTGAACGTACCAGGCGACGTGCTCCCGAACGCCGTACATCTCCACCGTGGACCGGAGATTGAGCCACTTGGCCGGATCGCCGAAGCGCCGCAGTATCTCCCACGGCAGCCGGAAGTACGCGTACACGGCCTCCGAGGTCGGCAGGTAGTACGGCGTCGCGTCCAGCGCCTCCTCGACCTCGAAGCCGGCCTCGGCGAGCAGCCGCGACAGGTTGCCGGCGTGGTAGACCTTGGAGCCGGTCATCGTCATCGCGTCCAGATACGGTTCGATCAACGCCCGTGCGCCCGGCTCCATTTCGTCCAGCGGGCCGGTGCTCATCGGGCCGAGCAGCACCAGCCGGCCGCCCGGGCGCAGCACCCGGTGGAGCTCGGCCAGCGCCCGGGGCGGGTCGTAGGAGTGGACCAGCGTCTCCATCGAGTACGCGCCGTCGAACTCCCCGTCGTCGAAGGGGAGCCGGTGGAAGTCCCCGAAGCGGAACACCGTCCGGTCGCCCATCCGGGCCCGGGCGCTGAGCCGGGCCGCCTCGGCGAGGTGGAAGTCCAGGACGTCGACCCCCGTCACCGCCAGCCCGAAGCGCAGGGCCATCGCCCGGGCCACCACCCCGGCCCCGCACCCGGCGTCCAGCACCCGCGCCCCGGCCGGCAGCGCCAGCTTGCGCCCCAGCACGTCCTCCAACTGCCGCTGCGCCCGCCACAACCGCCACTTCGACTGCCCCGGCTCCGTCCACCCCCAGTGCCGCGCGTTGCGCGCCACCCGGGTGTAGAACCACCGACTCCCCGCCCGCCCGTACACCCTGCGCAGCCCGGCCAGATCGAGTCCCTGAGCGCTCATGCCAGCGGGTTACCCGGCTCGCGGCGCCGCCTACCCCCGCCGCCCGCGGATACCCCGATGGAGTGAATCGTGCGGTCATCGTTCCATCGGTGGGGTGGGGGAGGGCGGGCAGCGGGGGAGTCGGGCCCGCCGAGGTGTCAGTCGACGTCCCGGGCGGTGGAGCCCAGGGCCTCCAGGTTCCAGGTGACGATCCGCCGGGGGTGCACCCGGATGACGTCCCGGCTGAACCGGTCTGGCGCCACCGGCGGGACGTCGACGACGAGCACCTCCGCCCGGCCGCGGATCTCCACGCCGCGGCCCCAGCCGGGCGCGACCGGATCGTCGGCGGGCGCCATGTCGTCGACCAGGACGGACACCTCGGGGCGGTCCCGGGCGTTGCGGTACTTGCGGCTGCGGGCGTTGTCCGGTCCGCCGATGTCGATGGTGCCGTCCTCGTTGAGCCGGAACCCCACCGGCCGGACCTGCGGGGAGCCGTCCGGGCCGGTGGTGGCCAGGCGGGCCAGCGGTTGGCCGGTGAGGTAGGCGCGTTCGCGCGCGGTGAAGGTCATGCGGACGACGGTAGGAGCTCAAGCGCCCTTCAGGTCAAGGACGCCCGCCGGTTCGTCCGCGCTCCGACCACGAGCGCTTCAGCTCCGCCCAGCGGGCTGCCTGATCCTCCGTCAAGGCACCACGGAGTTCGGCGAGTTTGAGGAGCTGGGCCTCGGCTTCGGCGCCCAGGGGCTGGGCCTCGGCGCGGTAGTGGTCGGTGAGCAGGGCGTCGAGTTCGGGGCGGGTGAGGGCGGGGTCGAGGCGCTGGGCGAGCTTGGCCATGTTGCGGTAGGAGCCCTGGAGCAGGAAGGGGGGCTCGGTGCGGGCGCGGTCGTCCTGGGCGGCGGAGGCCAGGTAGGCGCGGTTGACGGCCAGGACGGTGGAGCGCAGGTGGAGCAGGCCGGCGAGGACGGCGGTCATCCGCTCGGTCTCGGCGGCGGGCCAGGCGCCGGCCAGGGTGCCGCCGGGCAGGCCGCCGGCGCGGGCGAGCAGGGTGTCGAGGTCGGCGCGCTCGGCGGTGGCGAGCGGGGCCAGGTGGGGGCTGGCGGGCAGGGCGTTCTCGACGAAGCTGAGCGCGAAGAGGTCCTCGCGCCCGGCGACGGCGTCGCCGAGGTTCCACACGTCGGCGCGGTTGGCGAGCATGTCGGGCAGCCGGAAGAGGCGGCCGGACTCGGTGTACGGGTTGGCGGCCATGACGACGGCGAAGCGCTTGCCGCGCAGGTCCCACTCGCGGGCCTCGCCGTCCCAGACGCCGTCGACCCGGCGCTGGGCGTCGCACAGCGGGATGAAGCGCTGGAGGAACTCGGGCGAGGTGTGCTGGACGTCGTCCAGGTAGAGCAGCACGTTGTCGCCCGCGTGCAGGGCGAAGTTGAGCTTCTCGACCTCGCGCCGGGAGGTCGCGTCGGGGGCCTCGGCCGGGTCCAGCGAGGTGACCCGGTGGCCGAGCGCGGGGCCGCTGACGGAGACCAGCAGCAGGCCGAGCCGCTCGGCGAGGTACTCGACCAGGGTGGTCTTGCCGTAGCCGGGCGGGGAGACCAGCAGCAGCAGGCCGCTGCGGTCGACCGGTCCGCCGGGCCCGGCGGTGCCGAGCTGCTTGGCGAGGTTGTCGCCGACCAGCGGCAGGTACACCTGGTCGATCAGCCGGTTGCGGACGAAGCCGTTGAGCGGGGCGGGCCGGTACTGGTCGAGCCGCAGCCGGGCGTGCTCGGCGGCCAGCAGTTCGCCGCGCAGCCGCTGGTAGGCCCGGTAACCGGGCACCTCGACCTGCTCGAACTCCGCCACCCGGGCGAGCAGTTCGTCCAGCCGGAGGTCGAGCGCGCCGCCCGCGAGCCGCGGGTGGTCGCCGAGCAGCCCGGTGATCCTGGCGCCCACGGCCCCCTCGGCGGGGCGGCGCGGCAGGGACGGGCAGAGCAGCGCGGCGGCGGCCTCGGCGAGGTCCGCCGGATCGGCGTCGACGGTGCCCGACTCCAGCCAGGCGGCGGCGAGTTGGCGCCGTACTGGCAGCAGCTCGGGCTCCTCGGGCAGTGCGGCCAGCGCCTCGGTGAGACCGGCCGACTCGGGGGCGGCGCGGAACTTGTCGAGCAGTGCTGCGGCGCCCGTCGAGTGGGCGAAGCTGGGTGCGGCGGCGGCCAGTTCGGCCACCAGGTAGGGCCCGGCGGGCGCCGCTCCCGGGACGAAGTCGGCGACGGCGGAGGAGAGTTCGCGGGCGAGGGCGTCCAGCGCGGCCTGCGCCGGGGCACCCCCGAAGGCGTCCCGGGCGAGGCCCAGCGAGCGGGCCCGGGTGTGCCAGAGCAGCCGCTGCCGCTCGTCGGCGCCGTGCGCCCAGTACAGCTGCGCGGCCGCCCGGGCGCCCGCCGGGTGGCGCAACAGCCCGGCCTCGGCGTCGAGTCGGAGCAGGGCGCGGAGCAGCAGCGCGGCGTCGTGGTCGTGCACGCCGCGCTGGTAGCCCTCGTCCGGGCGCTGCTCGGCGGCCCGCCGGACGTACTCCAGCAGCTCGGCGTCGGTGAGCGGCGCCGCCGCCTCGACGGCCGGCAGCAGGCTCGCCGCGAGGTACTCGGCGCGGTACAGCCGCGCGGTCTCCGAGGGCAGCGGGCGGTCCCAGTACCGCTCGGTGGCGGCGAAGGCCGGGTCGGTGACGGGGGAGCGGTAGTCGGTGCCGGTGAGGGTGAAGGCGGGGCGTCCGCGCCAGGGCACCAGGGCGAGTTCGGGGCGCTGGGTGGTGACGGCGAACAGGTGCCGGCCCAGCCGCAGGGTGCCGGGGCCGTCCCCGGCGAGCTCGGCGCGGTCGCGCAGGGCCCGGTGGGCGCGGCCGCGGGCGGCGCGCAGCCGTCCGGTCAGCTCCTCGGCCCGGACCCGGTCGCCGAGCGCGGTCAACTGCCCGGCCAGGTCGCGGAGTTTGACGGCGGTCGGGTCGGCGGCGAGGGCGGCGTCGATCTCGCCGGCGGTGTCAAGACCGGCCAGCCGGCGGTGCAGGGTGTCGAGGACGCGCCCGGCGGAGGCGGCCAGCCGGTCGGCGCGCCGGGCCCGCTCCTCCAGCAGGTGCTGGCGGCGGGCGGTGAGCGCGTCGTGGACCTCGGTGCGGCGGGCGGTGAGCTGCTCGCCGAGCGCCGGGTCGGCGTCGGCGAAGCGGGTCTCCAGCTGCTCGATCCGCAGCAGCAGCCGGCCGAGCTGCTCGTCGCAGGCCTCGGGGGTGTCGGCGGCGGCGAGCGCGGCGGTGGTGGCCTGGCCGAGCAGGGCGGTCTCGGCGGCGAACTCGGCGGCGGCCTCGCGGGTGCGCAGCTCCCGGCGGCGCACGGTCAGCGCGGACCGGGCCCGGTTGAGCAGCCCGAGCACGTCGGCGAGCCGGTCGAGGATCGCGGTGCGGGTGGTGGCGTCGGCCAGGTCGAGGGTGCCGACCAGCTCCGAGACGGTCTGCAGGGCCTCGCTCTGGCCGCCCAGTTCGAGGCCCAGCGGCTCGGCCTCGGCGGCGGTGGCGATGGCGGCGCAGCGCTCGGCCAGCTCACCGGCCCGCTGCCGGTGGGGCTCGAAGGCGGTCGGCTCGGCGAGCTGGCCGACGGCGCGGTCGGCGGCCTCGGCCAGGCCCTCGGCGAGGTGCGCGGCGAGCCCGTCGATCCGCTCCGGATCGGCGCGCGGCAGGTCGCGCAGCGCCTCGACGCGGCCCTGGGCGCGGCGCAGTCCGGCCAGCCGGTCGACCCACTCGGCGGCGTCGGCCAGGGTCTCGCCGCGGGCGGTGCGCAGCAGGCCCTCGACGTGCTCGGCGGCCTCGTCGGTCCGCCGGGCGGCGTGCGCGGTGAGCTGGGCGACGGCCTCGTACTCGGCGACGACCTGCCGGGCGGTGTCGCGGATCTCGGCGAGCGGCGCGGCGAGGTCGCCGAGGCCGTCCTGGCCGAGCCAGTGGTGCCGGTCGGCGGTGCGGGTGCAGGCGGCGAGGACGGCCTGGTGGCCGGCCGGGGTGTCGGCGCCGGCCGCGGCCAGCCGGGCCAGGGCCAGGCAGTCGGCCAGGCCGCGGACCAGGTCGGCGTTGCCGATCCGGGCCAACGGCCCGCTGCCGGGCGGCTGTTCGGCGGCGAAGCGCTCGCTGGTGAACGGGGTCTGCCAGAGCTGGACGGGGTGCAGCCGGGTCGGCCCGTCCTCGGCCGGGCGCAGCGCGATCAGGGTGCCGTCGGCGAGCAGCGCGTAGCCCTGGCAGGGCAGCGGGGCGGCGGCCTCCTGGCGGACGCTGTTGTACGGCTGGAGCAGGGCGCGGCCGTCGGCGGGGGAGCGGAACTCGTACAGCACGTCCTCGCCGTTGGGCGAGAGGAGGGTGCGCTCGTAGCGCAGGCCGTCGACCGGCTGGTCGAAGGTGCGCACGGTGCCGTCCACCAGGTGGCAGCCGCCGGGGAAGGCCACGCCCTGGTCGGCGGGCAGCCGCAGGCAGGCCTGGCCGAGCGCGTCGATCCGGGTGACGGTGCCGGTGGGCAGGTGCACCACCAGGTGCCGCTCGGTCTCCTCCTGGTACGGGCGCACGCGCACCAGCAGCAGGGTGCCGAGCCGGGCGTGGGCGATCCGGGCGTCGGCGAGCGTCTGCAGGGCCTCGGCCAGCGGCTCGCGGTGCAGCTCCCGGCCGTCCGGGGCGGTGATGGTCAGCCGGCCGCCGTCGACGCCGACGAGCAGTTCGCCGGCCAGGTCGGCACGGGGCGGGCGGCCGGGGCCGGCGGGCAGCTGGTCGTCCCGGGTGAGGGCGGTCCAGGGCAGCTGCTGCCCGTCGGCGGGGGTGTGGTCGCGTTCGCCGCGCCCGTCCAGGTAGGACGGCTGGGCGTCGTCGGCGAGGCCGCCGTCCAGGCGCCAGCGCAGCACCCGGACGTCGGCGGCGGTCGGGCCGGTGCGGAAGACGGCGAGCAGCCGGCCGTCCACCGCGCGCAGCCGCTCCAGCCGGGCGTCGCGGAAGTAGCGCCGCAGGTCGGCGAGGTCCTGGCGCAGCCGCGGGTCGTCCAGCAGGGTGCCCTCGGCGGGCGCGGGGGAGAGGTCGGGGTGGTGCAGGCCGAGGACGTCGGTGAAGTCCCCGGCGCCGTCGCCGGATTCGGTCGGACGGGTGGCGAGCAGCAGCAGCCCGCCGGCGGCGGTGAGGTCCTGCGGCAGGCAGGCCCGGTCGGTGGTGAGCCGTCCGGTGCCGGCCAGCCGCAGCTCCCCGCCGCCGAACTCGGCGACCCGGCGGGCGTTCAACGCCTGGGCCCGGTCGGCGAGTTCGGCGGCGGCTCGGGCGAGCCGGTCGCGCAGGACCTCGTAGGTGCCGGCGTCGAGCCGGGCGTCGAGGGCATCCACGGTCACGGTCACGTTCCTCAGTTGACTCGGTCGAATCGGTTGCCGCGATCGATGCGGCTGGATCGGTAGCCGCGGTCAGCGCGGTCGGCGTGCCCGCTCAGCGCGGTCGGCGTGCCCGCTCAGCGGATCACTTGGAGCCGTTGGCCGAGGCGAGCCCGCCGGCCAGCGCCCCGATCGGGGTCTCCGCGACGCCCAGCTTCCGTGCCGACTCCAGCAGTTGGCGCAGCTGACCGGCCTGGTCGCCGGCCCCCGAGCCGATCAGCTTCATCAGCAGGGCGGACACCGTCAGGTTCTGCACGTCGGCCGTGGAGACCGAGGAGAGCACCCGGGTGAGGTCGTCCGTGAAGCTCGCCCGCCCGTCCAGCCAGGGCCCGGCCAGGGTCTGCGCGGTCTGCGAGTGGGCGACGAAGGCGTCCACGCTCTTGCCGGCCGACACCGACTGCACCAGTCGGTCGAAGAACACCGAGTCCCCGCCGACGATGTCGATCTTCGCCTTCTCCAGCCCGGCCGCGACCAGCGCCGCCTGGGCCTCGGCGATCTGCCGCTGGGTGTCCAGCCCGGCCAGCCGGACGTCCTTCTCGGCGGCCAGCCGCAGCCGGTACTCCTCGTGCCCGCGCGAGGCCTCGTCCAGCTTGGCCATCGCCGCGGCCTTCTCGGTCAGGCCCTCGGCCTCGGCCTTCAGCCGGCCGCCGATCTCCAGCGCGGCGGCCTTGGCCTTCTCCGCCTGGACGACGGCCTCGGCGCGGCCGACCTTCTCCACCGCCGCGGCCTCCTGCTCGCGGACCTGGACCCGGGCCAGGCCCTCGGCCGCGGCCTCCGCCCGGACGCCCTCGGCCATCCGGATCTTGGCGGCCGCGTCCAGCTCGGCGGCCTGCTGCCGGGCCTCGGCCAGCACCAGCGCCTCGCGGGCCTTGTGGGTGGCGGCCTGCTCGGCGGCCTCCGCGGCCTTGATGTCCTTGACGAGCTTCTCCTGCGCCTCGGCCTCGGCCTGGATCACGACGGCCTTGCGGACGCGCTCGGCCTCCTCGGTGGCGCGCAGGGTCTTGACGGCCTCCTCCTGCTCGGCGACGGTGCGGTCCACCGCGACCCGCTCGCGGACCACGTCGGCGACCTCGCGCTTGGCGGACTCGAGCTCCTTCTCCTTGGCGATCGTGGCGAGCTGGGTCTCCCGCTCGCGGCCGACGACCTCCAGCAGGCGGTCCTTCTCGATCCGCTCGTTCTCCACCGCGATCACCCGCTCGCGGTTCTTCTGCGCCACCGCGACCTCGCGGGCCTGGTTCTCCCGCTGCACCCCGAGCAGCTCCTCGGTGCGCAGGAAGGCGGTCTGGGCGTTGAGCCGCTCCTCCTCCTGCACCCGGGCGATCACCGCGTCCTCCTTGGCCCGCAGGGTCTCGATCTCACGGCGCTGGCGGATCTCGGCGTCGGCCTGCCGGCGCTCCAGCTCCAGGACGGCCTCCCGGGCGTCCACGTTCTGCCGGGTGATCTCCTTCTCCTCGGTGCGCTGGTACTCGTTGGTGCGCACGTGCTCGATCGCGGTCAGCTCGGTGATCTTGCGGATGCCCTGGGCGTCCAGGATGTTGTCGGCGTCCAGCTGGTTCATCGGGGTCTGTTCCAGGTGGTCGATCGCCGCGTCCTCAAGGGTGTAGCCGTTGAGGTCGGTGCCGATGACCGCGATGATCTGGTCCCGGAACTCGTGCCGGTGGGTGTACAGGTCGGTGAAGTCCAGTTGCTTGCCGACGGTCTTGAGCGCCTCGGCGAACTTGACGGCGAAGAACTCCTGGATCGCCTGCGGATCGCTGGCCCGGGCGGTGCCGATCGACTGCGCGACCTTGATGACGTCCTCGACGGTCTTGTTGACCCGGACGAAGAACGAGATCCGGATGTCCGCGCGGATGTTGTCCCGGCAGATCAGACCGTCCCGGCCGGCCCGGTGGATCTCCACCGTCTTGGCGGTGATGTCCATCAACTCCGCCTTGTGGAGCACCGGGAGGACGATCGCGCCGGTGAAGGTCACGTCCACCTTCTTCGTCCGGGAGACGATCAGTGCCTTGCCCTGCTCGACCTTCTGGAACAGGCGGCCCACGAACAGCAGCATGGCGAGCAGGATGAGCAGCACGACGGCGACGAGCACGCCGAAACCCACGGCGATGGTGTCCATCACGGAGTCCTTTGACGAGATGGCGAGTTGGAGCGAAGAGGTGGTGCGAGGAGTCGATGGGAAGAGGTGGTGCGAAAGGGAAGTGCGGTGGCGGAGGGCCGGCCGGGGAACGGGAGGCCGGGGATCAGACGCCGGTGGACGGCGGCTCGAAGGGCGCCACCAGGAAGTGCTCGCCCACGGCGTCGTAGTCGAAGATCAGGGCGGTCCGCCCGGCCGTCAGGCCCGGTTCGGGCTCCGCCGTGCGGACCTGGACGGTCGCGGTGGAGCCGTCCTCCGCGGTGACCTCGGCCTGCCCGAAGTCGGCCGTCACCCGGCCGGTCCGGATCACGCAGACCCGGCCGACGAAGTCCCCCCGGGTGGCCGGCCGGTCCTGCGGGAACAGCCGCGACAGCGGCCGGACGAGCACCCGGGTGCCCGCCCAGGAGGCGGCCAGCGCGACGACGAACACGCCGCCGCGCGCCGGCGCCCCCGAGGTGAGGACGGTGCCGGCCAGGCTGACGAACCAGGCGAGCGCGACCAGCAGCGACACCGCCACCGTCACGGGAACCCCGCCCAGTCCCAGCGCGTCCAGCACGCCCGTGTGGTGGCCCTCCCCGGGCCGGTCGGGTCCCCCGTCGGCACCGTGCCCCCCGGCACCGTGCCCCCCGTGTCCGACGTGCCCCCCGTGCTCGGCACCGAGGTGGTGCCCCGCGTGCCCGACGTCCATGTGGTGCCCGGCGTCGTGCCCCCCGTGCACGGCGCCGGGAACGAGGCCGCCGAACAGCATCAGCAACCAGTACCCGACCACCACCACCAGCGCGAAGCTGAACAGCGCCGTCGGAAAGGCCAGCGCGGCCGCGAAGAATCCCCCCATCCCGGCCACCCTCCCCCGCCTCTCCACCGGCGCCGCGCTTCGGCACCGGGGAGATCATGACAGCGCCGGGGCTCGTCGCACATTGCCAGGATCCGGCAATCTTTACGCCCTCTTGACACCCTGGTACACGCGGCCCGCGTGACACTGCAACAACCAGGCAACAGGACGGCCGCCGGACGGTCGCAGCGGCGCCGCGCGGGTTTCGCGCGGCGGGACCGCGGCGGCCCTTCCCTGGGCGGCGGGGACTACGGCCGTCGTGCCGCGCACTACGGCGGTAGTCCAGCGCACCACGGCGGTAACGCCGCGCACCGCGGCGGTAGTTCCGCGCACTACAACGGTTGTTCCGTGCACTACAACGGTTGTTCCGAGCACTACAGCGGTAGTCCCACGCACTACAGCGGTTGTTCCGGCCAGTTCAGCAGCCGCGCCCCCATGGCCGCCGTCTCCAGGGTGAAGCGCTGGAGCGCGTCCGCCGGGTCGTACCCGGTGAGCGCCTTGATCCGCTCCAGCCGGTAGCCCAGGGTGCGCACGCTCAGGCCCAGCCGGCGCGCCGCCTCCGCGTTCACGTACGCGGCCTCCGCCTGCACCGCGATGGTGTCCAGCAGCGGACGGGCGCCGCCGCGCGCCTCGGTCAGCGGGCCGAGCACGGTGCGCACCAGGTCGGCCATGGCCGACCGGTCACGCATCAGCACCGGGAAGACCAGCAGCTCCTCGGCCCGCAGCTGCCGGGCCGGCAGGCCCAGCCGCTGCGCGTAGTCCAGGGCGTCCAGCGCCTCCTCGTAGCTGCGCAGCACCCCGCTCGGCCCCGAGTGCCGGCGGCCGGTGGCCACCCGCCGGACCGGCTGGTAGCCGCGGCCGCTCCCAGGGCGCAGCGTCAGCTCGGCGAAGGCCTCCAGCACGGCCCGCTCGGAGTCCGGGGCGATGCACACCAGCCGGCCGTCCTTGCTGGCCAGCAGCACGTCCCGCTCGCCGAACCGCCCGGCCAGCTCCCGCTCCACCCGGTGCACCAGCGGATGGACGTCCGCGAACGGCTCGTCGCCCACCGCGACCGCCACCGTGTACGCGCCCGCCAGCCGCAGCCCGAACCGCTCCGCGCGCTCGGCGAGCAGCCCGAGGTCGCTGCGGCCGAACAGCAGGTCGTCGATGAACTCCCGCCGGGCGGCCTCCTCCTGGCGGACGGCCAGGCGCTGGGCCCGCTCGTGGCCCTCGCCCAGCGCGGCCAGCGCGGCGTCGGTGGCGGCCAGTACCGCGTCGCCGGTCCGGCGCAGTTCGGTGACGCTGCTCGCGGAGGTCGTCCCGGGCAGGGTCTGCCAGGCCCGCCGGGCCGCGGCCAGGCAGTGCGCGACCACCTCGCGCAGCCCGTGCCCGGCCTCGGCGCAGTGCTCGCCGAGCCTTCGCAGGCGCTCCAGCTCCTCGCGGCGCAGCAGCCGGCCGGTGCGGGAGACGTCGGCGAGCAGCACGAGGTAGACCTCGGCCAGCTCGGTCGGTATGTCGTAGTCGATCTCCTCGGTCACCCTGTCCTGCCAACCCCCGTGCGGCCCGGTATTTCGGCGCTGAATTTATCAGGGGCGCTCCGGCCGGGAACGGGCGCGGCGGCCCCTGCCACCAGCCGAGGAGGCCCCGGCCACCGGCCGCTGCCGCCCGCCGCGGCGGCCCCCGCTACCGGTCCCGGAAGTGCAGGACGAAGCGGGCGCTGCTGCCGTCGATCCGCCGCCGTACGTACAGCGCCGGAGCGCCGTCCGGGGTGCAGCTGACCCCCTCGCGCACCAGCAGCGCGGTGCCCGGCGGGACGCCCAGCAGCTCGGCGTCCGCGAGGTCCGCGCCGACGGCGCCGAAGGCCCGCCAGTCGTACTCCAGCTCCACCCCGGCGGCCCGCGCCAGGTCCGGCACCAGGTTCCCGGGGCGGCCCGGCCGGACCAGCTCGGCGGGCAGCGGGCCGAACGGCACCCAGTAGCTGCACGCCGCCCGGGCCCGCCCGCCCAGCCGGATCACCGAGTCCACCCGGGACAGCTCCGCCGGAGTGCGGCCCAGCTGGCGGGCCGCCTCCGTGTCCTGCGCCGAGCCGGTGACGGGCGGAGCGGCCACCACGAACTCCCCGTCCGTGGACTCGTCGTTCGGCAGCGCGGTGGGCACGCTGCCGAGGTCGAAGCGCTGGCTGCGCGGGTCCACGGCGATCGACACCCGGACGGCGGGCGGGCGGACGAAGGTGCCCACGCCCCGGCGGATCTCCACCACGGCGGCCCGCTCCAGCTCCGCCACCGCCTGCCGTACGGTCAGCCGGTTCACACCGAACTCGGCGCTCAGCTCGGGCTCGCTGGGCAGCCGGGTGCCGGGCGGGTAGGCGCCGGCGTCGACGCGTTCCTGGAGCCGGCGGGCCAGGCGGCGGTACACCGGGGTGTTCGGGGAGCTCGGGGTGTCCGGGGGGTTCGTCGCCACGGGCCCGATCCTACGGAGCCCGCCCGGGCCGCCCGGCCTGCCTGCGTCGCTCGTGCCGCCTGCGCCGCTCGGGCCGCCTGTGTCGCCTGTGCCGCCTGTGCCCCTCGTCACCGCTCGGGCCGCCCGGGCGCCGTGCCGTACGGGACACCGCGGCCCCCGGGTCGCCGTGGGCGGGCGATGGGCGTGGGATAGAAGGATGTACCGATCGAGGCCCGCGTCGGCGAGACCCGCGCCACCGAGGCTTGCCCGGCGGCCCCCCGAGGGGTTACACATCTAGACGTCTAGATGTCTCCGCCTCCGGATCTCCCCCTCTCCTCCCGGGTGCGGCCCCACCGAAAGGCCTCCCGCATGTCCCTGGTCAACTTCCGCGACGCCGCCGCCCTCGGCGACCCCGAGGGCCGGCGGGTCCGCCCCGGTGTGCTGTACCGCTCCGCCCAGCCGTTCCCGGCCGCCGACGAGGCCACCGTCGCCCAGCTGCGCGGCTGCGACATCCGCACCATCGTGGACCTGCGCGACCCGCGCGAGACCGACCCCGCCGACTGGGCCGCCGCCGAGGCCGCCGGGATATCCGTCGTCGCCGCCCCGGTGAACCCCGCCACCGACGCCCTCACCGCGCGGATGGGCACCATGGCCACCGCCGCCGACCTGGGCGACTTCTACGTCCTGCTGGCCGAGTCCGCGCCCGACGCGGTGGCCGCCGCCGTCGACGCCACCGTCCGCCCTGGCGCCGTCCTGCTGCACTGCGCCGCCGGCAAGGACCGCACCGGCCTGCTGACCGCCCTCCTGCTGGACCTCCTCGGCGTCCCCGCCGAGCACATCGTCGCCGACTACACCCGCACCGCCGACGCCCTCCCGCAGATCTTCGCGGGCCTCGCCGAGCGCCACCGCACCGCCCTTAACGACCGCACCACCTCCCGCGTCACGGACTCCCGGGGCCGCAACCTGACCATCCCCGCGCCCCTCCTGGAGGCCCCGGCCGAGGCCATGTCCGTCTTCCTTGACCGCGTCCGCACCCACCACGGCGGCGCCGCCTCCTTCCTCCCCTCCTGCGGCGTCCCGGCGGCCACCCTCGGCGCCTTCCGCACCAAGGCGGGCGCCGCCGCCTGAGCCCGACCTGTCGGAGCCCGCGCCTACGCTGGCGGGCGATGAGCTACCAGGCGATGTGGTTCCTGATCCCCGCGCCCGCCGACGTCGTCGAGCGGCACGGGCCGCGGCTGCGGGCGCTGCTCGACGCGCACGCCGCGGACCCGGGCAACCGGGCGCTGCGCCGTCGCTGGGAGCGGGAGGGGCTGGCGCCGGAGGAGTTGGAGGAGCTGGCCGTCGGTCCGCTCGGGGAGGACCCGGACGGCCTGTACGCGGTCTGGGAGGACTGCGGGACGGCCGGCCCGTGCGCCGCCGTCCAGGCCCGCAACCGCTACCCGGTGCTGGGGCTGGCGCACGGCCTCGGCCCGGAGCGGACGGCCGGGCTGCCCGGCTGGTTCGGGGACGTGGTTGTCGGGCCTGAGGAGGTGCGGGCCGCCCTCCCGGCCGTCGAGGCGGTGTTCGACCTGGACGGGGCCGAGCGACGGGCGGCCGAGCGGCGGGCCCTCGACGCCCTGCGGACGGACGACCTCTCCGGCCTCTTCGACGCCGTCCTCCCGGTCTGGCGGGCCGCAGCCGAGGCCGGCCACGGGCTGATCGGCGCGCAGTTCGTCCCATAGCGGTGCGCCCCTGGCGCCGCGCCCGTTGACGTGCCCTAATCCCGTTGCGCCGTGCCGTCGGTGCTGGCAGCGTGGCCGGGCGGGCAGCGTGCCGGGGCGGAAGGGGGTGGCGCGGGATGACCGCTCTGCGCGAGATCCGGGCCGACCACGACGGGCGGACGATCGTGCTCTACCAGGCCTACCCGCCGGCGATCGCCGACGCGGCGCTGGCGGCGGGCCGGTTCACGGCGCCGTTCGGCTTCCACCGGATGACGTGGATCAAGCCCTCGTTCCGCTGGCTGATGCACCGCAGCAACTGGGCGCAGAAGCCCGGCCAGACCAGGGTGCTGGCGGTCCGGATCACCCGGGAGGGCTGGGAGGAGGCGCTCGCCCGCGCCGTCCTGACCACCGCGCACCCGGACGTGGTGGCCCGCGCCGAGGTCCACGTGCAGTGGGACCCGGAGCGGTCGCTGCGCGGGGCGGCGCTGAACCACTACAGCATCCAGGTGGGCGTCGGCCGGTCGCTGGTCCGCCGCTACGCCGAGGAGTGGGTCGTCGGGCTCACCGACCTCACCCCGCAGGTGCAGCGGATCGCCGCGCTGGTCCGCGGCGGGCAGGCGGCGAAGGCGCAGCGGCTGCTGCCGCCCGAGCGCCCGTACCCGCTGCCCGCCGCGACGGCGCGGCGCCTCGGCCTGGGGTGACCCGAGGCCCGGGGCGACCAGAGGCCTGGGATGCCCCGAGACCTGGGGCGACCCGAGGCCCGGGGCGCCCCGATACCTCACACGTCCCGCCGCCGCACCACGACCACCGTCACCGCCACCGCCACCGCGCCCCACACCCCCATGGTGATCCACGAGTCCAGCACGCTCGGCGCGTACTTCCCCATCGTGGTCCTGGAGTTCGGTGTGATGGTGAGCCGCTGCACGGTGGCCAGCGGCAGGTGGGTGCCGATCTCCTTCAGCCACCGGTAGCGGTCCCCGCCGAACATCATCGGCAGGATGAACATCAGCATCACCAGCGACACGATCGAGGCGGTGGCGTGCCGCAGCAGCGCGCCCAGCGCCATCCCGATCAGCGCGCAGACCGGCACGATCGCCGCGTAGGCGAGCACGGCCCGCAGGCAGCCCTCGTCGGTGACGGAGAGCCCGACGTGCCGGGAGGCCAGCATCGCGTTGATGGTGAGGAAGGAGACCGCCGAGACGACGAGCCCGGCGAGCGCGGTGATCCCGCCGATCAGCAGCACCTTGGCCGCGATCACGCCGCGCCGGTCCGGGACGGCGGCGAAGGTGGTGCGGATCAGGCCGGTGGTGTACTCGCCGAAGACGGTGATCGCCCCGAGGCTGCCGGCCGCGACCGCCATCAGGTCGCTCGCGATGCTGCCGAGGCCGTGGAACAGCGGGTCGTAGGTGTACGGGGAGCGCCCGGGCATCGGCGCGGGCGGGTGGTCGATGTACGTCAGGTCGGTGTGGACGGCGTTCACGTTGACCGCGATCGCCACCAGCGAGGCCAGCGCCAGCACCCAGTAGGTGGAGCGCAGCGAGCGCAGTTTGATCCACTCGGCGGCGAGCAGGTCGAGGAACCGGGGGGCCGGCTCGGCGCCGGAACCGCCGGAACCGCCGGAACCGGTGGAACCAGTGGAACCGGTGGAACCAAGGGCCATGCTGCTCATCGGGCTTCTCCTGCCAGGTACTCGACGCTGTCGGCGGTCAGGGACATGAACGCCGACTCCAACGACGACGTCCGGGCGGCCAGTTCATGCAGCACCACGCCGTGCCGCAGCGCGAGTTCGCCGATCCGTTCGGCCGGCATCCCGGTGACGGTCCCGAACCCCGGCTCCGTCAGCCGTACTTCGGCCCCCTCCGCGCGCAGGACCCCGGCCAGCGAGGCGAGTTCGGGTCCTCGGACGGCCACCGAGGAGACCGCGTTGCGGGCCGAGAACTCGGCGAGGCTCTCGTCCGCGATCAGTCGGCCGCGCCCGATCACCACCAGGTGGTCGGCGGTGTGCTCCATCTCGGCCATCATGTGGCTGGAGACGAAGACGGTGCGCCCCTCGGCGGCGAGCCGGCGGAACAGCCCGCGCACCCAGAGCACGCCCTCCGGGTCCAGCCCGTTGAGCGGCTCGTCGAAGAGCAGCACCGGCGGGTCGCCGAGCAGCGCGCCGGCGATGCCGAGCCGCTGCTTCATGCCCAGCGAGTAGCCGCCGATCCGGCGCCCGGCGGCCTTGCCGAGCCCGACCTCGGCCAGCACCTCGTCCACCCGCCGGAGCGGGATGCGGTTGCTCCGGGCCAGGGCCGACAGGTGGGCCCGGGCGCTGCGCCCGCCGTGCACGTCGCCCGCGTCCAGCAGGGCGCCGACGTGCCGCAGGCCGCGCGGCCGGTTCGCGAAGGGCACCCCGGCCACGGTGGCACTCCCCCCGGTGGGGGTGTCGAGGCCCAGGATCATCCGCAGCGTGGTGGACTTGCCCGCCCCGTTGGGGCCGAGGAAGCCGGTCACGGTGCCGGGCCGGACGGTGAAGGTCAACTGGTCGACGGCCGTGGTGGCGCCGTACCGCTTGGTCAGTCGCTCGATCTCGATCACGGGGACAACGCTGCCGGTCGGGCCCCCGCCCGGGCATCGGGCCGCGGGCCACAACCGCGGGCGGCCGCACTGGCCCCGGGGATTACGCCCCCGGGCCAATGTGCCGCCGTCCGGGCCGCCGCTACCATCGCGTCATGATCACCGAACCCCGTCCGCCGCTGCTCAGGCGCCTGCCCGCGGGCGTGTGGGTGGGGGCGCTGTGGACGGCCCTGGTCGCGTTCCGCTTCTTCACGCGCGAGAACGAGCTGCACCACCTGCTGAACTACCACGGCAATCCCGAGGACATGCCGATGGTGGTCACCGCGGTGGTCACCACCTTGGTCGCGACGCTGCTGGTCCGGCTGCCGCTGCTCGCCATCGTGGTGGCGCTCGGGGGCGGGATGTTCGCGCTCGGGATGTGGGGCGTCCCGGAGGCGGCGCCGCTCCAGTTCCTGATCGCCGACGCGGTGGTCGGCTACTGCGCGGCCACCCGCTCCCGCCGGGTCTCGCTCACCGCCCTGGCGCTGCCGCTCGCCACCCTCGCCGGGCTGCTGCTCTGGGGCGCCGTCAACGACTACCCCGTCAACCCGCTCGCCTACGGGGGCTTCGCGGCCACCGTGCTGATCGCCTGGCTGATCGGCAACACCGTGCACCAGGGCCGGGCCCACACCGAGGCGCTGCGCGGCCGGGCCTCCGAGCAGGCCATCACCGCCGAACGGCTGCGCATCGCCCGCGAGTTGCACGACATGGTGGCCCACAACATCGGCATCATCGCGATCCAGGCCGGCATGGGCAGCCGGGTCATGGACACCCAGCCCGCCGAGACCCGGGCCGCCCTGGAGGCGATCGAGGCCACCAGCCGGGAGACCCTGGCCGGGCTGCGCCGGATGCTCGGCGCGCTGCGGCAGGGCGAGGGGGAGCCGGCGCCGCTCGAAGTGATGCCCGGACTGGGTGAGTTGGACCGGCTGGTGGAGAAGGCGGCGGGCGCCGGGGTGCGGGTGGCGCTCACCCGCCGCGGCGAAGCCCGTCCCCTGCCGTCCGAGGTGGACCTCGCCGCCTACCGGATCGTCCAGGAGGCGGTCACCAACGTGGTCAAGCACTCCGGCACCCGGGACTGCCACGTCACCGTCGGGTACGGGCCGCGGGAACTCGACGTCACCGTCGTCGACCTGGGCGCGGGCGCGGCGACCGGCACCCCCGGTACCGGCTACGGGCTGGCCGGCATGCGCGAGCGGGTCGCCCTGCTGGACGGCGAGTTCGCGGCCGGCCCGCGCCCCGAGGGCGGCTTCCGGGTCGCCGCGCGGCTGCCGCTCCCCGAGGCCCCGGCCGTGCAGACCCCCGGCGAGCCCGGTGTCGGGACCGCCGTCGAGACCCCCGTGGAGGTGGGACCGTGATCCGTGTCGTCCTGGTCGACGACCAGCCGCTCATCCGCACCGGCCTGCGCGTGCTGATCGCCGACGCCCCCGACCTGGAGGTGGTCGGCGAGGCCGGCAACGGCGCCGAGGCCGTCGAACTGGTCGCCCGGCTGCGCCCCGACGTCGCCGTGATGGACATCCGGATGCCCGGCATGGACGGCATCGAGGCCACCCGCCGGATCACCGCCGACCCGGACCTGCCCACCCACGTCCTCGTCCTCACCACCTTCGACGACGACGACTACGTCTACGGCGCGCTGCGGGCCGGGGCGAGCGGGTTCCTGGTCAAGGACCTCGCCCTGGAGACCATCCTGGACGGCGTCCGGGTGGTCGCCGCCGGGGACGCCCTGCTGGCCCCCGGCATCACCCGCCGGCTGATCGGCGAGTTCGCCGCCCGCCC
This sequence comes from Kitasatospora sp. NPDC056273, assembly GCF_042268845.1. Lineage (NCBI taxonomy): Bacteria > Bacillati > Actinomycetota > Actinomycetes > Kitasatosporales > Streptomycetaceae > Kitasatospora > Kitasatospora sp. NPDC056273. The sequence continues at coordinate 141,756 of NZ_JBHJSJ010000002.1, forward strand.
GGACGCCGACGCCGCGGCCAGGCCCCGCAGGCCGGTCGCCGAGGCCGTCACCGAGCGCGAGCGGGAGGTTCTCACCCTGGTCGGCCGGGGCCTGTCCAACGCCGAGATCGCCGCGGAGCTCACCATCAGCGTGGCCACCGCCAAGGCCCACGTCGCCCGGCTGTTCACCAAGCTCGACGCCCGCGACCGGGTCCACCTGGTCATCCAGGCCTACGAGTTCGGGCTGGTCAGCGCGTAGAAGCGCGTGTAAAGCGGGCAAGGCGCGTAAGGCGCGTAAGGCGCGTAACGCGCGAAAAGCATGCAGAGCGCGTCACGCGAGAGCGCCGGAGCGGGCCCGCACGGCCCACTCCGGCGCTCACCTCACCCGGTCGTCAGTGGACGACCGCGTGCGAGATCTGGCAGCCGCTCACGCCGTTCGACCAGGTGCCCTGCATGGCGAACGAGCCCGTCGCGAACGCCACGTTCTGCGCGCCGCCCGCCCCGCCGACCCCGTTCCAGGAGCACTTGTCGGCGTTCTCGTACCCGGTCGAGTCGGTCCAGCCGCCCGCCGGGTTCTGGTCGGTGATGGTCTCCGAGTACTCGTGGCCGTACACGATGGTCACGCCGTCCAGAGTGCCCGCGCTGCCGCTGTTGACGTAGTTCTGGCCGCAGGAGCTGCCCATGTCGGTCACGTACGGGTCGTTGGTGAACGCCACGTCGCCGTACGGGGAGGAGGCCGCGCCGCCGCTCAGGGTGGTGTCGCCGTTCCAGTCGTGCCAGGCGCAGAAGCCCCCGTTCGGGGTGTTGAAGCCGTCCGGGTGGGTGCCGGTCGGCGACAGCACCACGTACTGCACGTTGCGGTTGGAGGCGGCGGTGGTGTTGCCGAAGTGCCCGGCCGCCTTGACGGCCTCGGCGGCCAGCTGGTTGCCGCTGGCCTGGCCCGGAGCGGCGGCGGACCCGTCGACCCAGACGCCGGCCAGCGCGCCGCCGGTCGGGTAGCCGACGTGCGTCGAACCGGTCGGGCAGCTGGTCGCGCCCGCGGCGACGCCCTCGCAGTACTGGGTCATGACGCCGGACCAGGTCTCGCTGTTGGTGCCGAGGCCCTTGAACAGCTGCTGCGCCCGGACGGCCTCGCCCTTCGGGTCGCCGGTCAGGGTGGTGTAGCCGCTGGAGTTGGTGCCCTGGGTGCCCCACTGGGAGCCCCAGAAGACCAGGTAGACCTTCGGCGCGCCGGTGGTGACGCCGATGCCGTCGACGCCGCCGCCGTAGCTGAGGTTGTTGCCCGCGGCCTTCGCGGAGTTGCCGGCCTCCTTGGTCGGGTGCGCGCCGTGCCGGTAGGGGTGCGGCTGTCCGGCGAACTCGCCGGCCGGCCGGTTGTCCTGGGCGGCCTGGGCCGCCGGGGCGGCCGCGAAGCCGGCGGCGGCCAGCGCCAGGGCGCTGAGCCCGGTCAGGGCCCGCAGTCGCATCCGGCGGGAGGTGGGGGAGATGCCCATCGTGAGGGTTCCTCTCTGGTGCCGGCCGCGGCCGGGTACGGCGCGGCGGCACGGTGGGGGACGAAGGGGGAGGAGCGCGACGACGGCGAGCCGGACCTGCCGGCGGCCCGTCAGGGACGACCAGCGGGGTGGGATGGGGGACCGGTTCACCGCCGACCGCCGGAAGCAAAGCACCGCCGCCGAAACCGCTTCAAGCACGCAAAGGGTAAGACCCGCCCCAAGGAACGCCCGGGCGGACGTAGCGAACGTCAAAAGCCCGCAGCTGGACGTTGGTTGATGCGCGTAGCGCAGCCGAATGCCAACAGTTGAGAGGCGCTTCTACACCGTATGCGCCGTCAGGTCGCCGCCGAAGGCCGACTCAGGGGCCCTCGACCTCGCCGATCCGCATGATCCGGCCGTGCGAGTCCAGCACCACGTCGTAGGCGTTGCCGTGGCAGCCGTACGGGTCGGCCGGTTCGCGCTCGGCCAGGCAGTCGTCGATGTGGGCGATCAGCTCGTCGAGGCGGACGGTCCTGGCCGGTTCGTCGTGCGTGACGTCGACCAGGGTCGCCGCCACGCCCGCCCCCGCGAAGCCGTAGTGGACGGGGCTGCCGACGGGCTCGTAGCGGGCGGAGCCGCAGCTGAAGCGGGCGGACCGGGCGGTGAGTTCGGCCGGTCCGGCGGAGACGACGACGAGGAACTCGTGGCCGGGGCGGCCGGTGGGAACGGCGCACCCGGGCCCGGCGGAAGACTCCGCGGAGGGCTCGGCGGAGGGCTCGTCGGGAGACGCGGGCGCGTCCGGCGAGTCCACCGGGGCGGGCACGTCGGGCGAAGCGGACGAGTCGGGCGAGGCGGAGGAGAAGGCGGCGGACGGCTCGGCCGAGCCGGAGTAGTACTCCTCCTCCTCGTAGAAGAGGCCGTCGTCCTCGTCCAGCAGGTCGTCCGCGCCCTCGTCGGCCAGCGCGGCGGCGGAGGCGGCGGCCACGGTGGGGCCGGAGTCGGCGGGCGTGCAGCCGGTGAGGGCGGCGGCGGCGCCGCAGGCCAGCAGGGCGGCGGCGAGGAGCATGCGGGGGGTGGCCATGACACAAGTCTCCCCGGGCGGCGGCGGTTGGCGGTACCCGCTTAACACGACCGGGGCCCGGCCCGTGGTTCCCGCCGGGGCCCCTCCCCCGCCGGATGTGCGGATCCGGCGGGGGAGGGGAGCCGATGAGCGGCCGTCAGGCGGCGGCAGGGGAGCAGGTGGCGGCCGTCAGGCGGCCACCGGCCGGCCCGCCTCGTACGCCTCGCGCACCCGGGCCTGCGCCCGCGCGCCCGCCGCCAGGTGGTCGAGGCCGAGCAGCGCCGCGCCCAGCACCGGCGGGGCGACGACGACGCGCGGCTCGGCCAGCGGCGCGGCCTCGGCGAGCCGGGCGGTCACGTTGTCCAGCAGCAGCGGATGCCGGGAGGCGAGCACGCCGCCGCCCAGCACCACCGGGGTCGGGGTGTCCAGCAGGTCCAGGCGGCGGAGCGCCACCACCGCGAGCCGGACGATCTCGTCGGCCTGGCGGTCGATCAGCCCCCGCGCCACCTCGTCGCCCTCGTCCGCGACGGCGAACAGTACCCGGACGATCTCGTGCAGCCGCGCGTGCGGCAGGTGCCCGAGGTGGACGGCCTCGGCGACGGCGCCGGCGCCGGGCAGGCCGAAGTGCTCGGCGATGGCGCGGGCGAGCCCGGTCGGCCCGCCGCGCCCGTCCTCCGCGCGGACGGCGTGCCACATGCTGGCGACGGCGAGTCCGGAGCCGCCGCCCCAGTCGCCGGTGAGCTCGCCGAGGGCGGGGAAGCGGGCGGTGCGGCCGTCCGGCAGCAGGCCGACGCAGTTGATCCCGGCGCCGCAGACCACCGCGACCCCGCGCGGGCCGTCGGTGCCGGCCCGTAGCAGGCCGAAGGTGTCGTTGACGACGGTGTTGCCGACGCCCCAGGGGTGGGACTCCAGCGCCACCCGCAGCGCCTCCTCCTCGACCGGCAGGTCGGCGTTGGCCAGGCAGGCGCTGACGTGGCCGGTGAGCACGCCGCTCCAGGACGGGTGGCCGGCCTCGGCGGCGGCCTGCTCGACCAGCGGGGCGAGGCCGGCGACGGCCGCCGCGCCGCCGATCTTCTGCGGTTCGAAGCCGCCGCCGCGGGCGGTGCCGAGGATGCTGCCGTCGGTGCCGATCAGGGCGACGTCGGTCTTGGAGTTCCCCGCGTCGATGGCGAGGACGCCGGGCAGGAGTGGTTCGGGCTGGTGGGTCATCAGGTCCCCGCGGCTCGTACGTGGCCCGGGCCGTTGGTCGTCGGCCGGGTGCCCGGCGGTGGTCCCGGCCGGGTGGCCCGGCCGAAAGGTCCCCGGCCGGGGGTGGACGGTCTCCTCGCGGTGCCCGTCCGGCGACCGGGGGCGGTCGCCGGACGGCGCGGAGCGGGCCGGGTCAGGCCCAGGCGAGGTGCTCGCGGTTGTGGGCGAGCAGGCGGTCCGTGAGCTGGTCGGCGAGCTCGATCTGGCCGACCAGCGGGTGGGCGAGCAGGGCGTCGAAGACCCGGTCGCGGCCGCCGCGCAGGGCGGCGTCGAGGGCGAGCTGCTCGTACGCGGTGACGGCGGCGACCAGTCCGGCGTACAGCGGCTCGACGGGCCGCTGCGGCAGCGGGCGCACGCCCCGCGCGTCCACCTCGGCCGGCACCTCGATGACGGCGTCGTCGGGCAGGAACGGCAGCACGCCGTCGTTGCGGGTGTTCACCACCTGGACGGACGTGCCGCCGCCGGTGCCGAGCAGCGCGGCGATCAGCTGGACGGCCGCCTCCGAGTAGAAGGCGCCGCCGCGCTTGCCGAGCAGCTCGGGCTTGGTGTCCAGGGCCGGGTCGGCGTACAGCTCCAGCAGCTGCCGCTCGATCTCGGCGACCTGCGCGGCCCGCGAGCCCTGCTCCCTCAGCTCCGCCACCACGGCGTCGTGCTGGTAGAAGTACCGCAGGTAGTAGGACGGCACGACGCCGAGCCGCTCGATGACGGCCTGCGGCAGGTGCAGGTCCTCGGCGATCTCCTTGCCGTGCGAGGCGAGCAGCTCGGGGAGCACCTCGCGCCCGGTCGTGGCGCCCGGGGCGTCCAGCAGGGTCACCCCGCGCTCCCAGGTCAGGTGGTTGAGCCCGACGTGGTCGAGCCGGACCAGCTCCGGGTCCACGCCCAGGTGCCCGGCGAACTTGCGCTGGAAGCCGATCGCGACGTTGCACAGCCCGACGGCCTTGTGGCCGGCGGTCTGCAGCGCCCGGGTGACGATGCCGACCGGGTTGGTGAAGTCCACGATCCAGGCGTCCGGGTTGGTCCGGCGCACCTGCTCGGCGATGTCCAGCACCACCGGGACGGTGCGCAGCGCCTTGGCGAGCCCGCCGGCGCCGGTGGTCTCCTGCCCGACGCAGCCGCACTCCAGCGGCCAGGTCTCGTCCTGGTTGCGGGCCGCCTGCCCGCCGACGCGCAGCTGGAGCAGCACGGCGTCGGCGTCCGCGACGCCCGCCGCCAGGTCCGTGGTCACCGTGACGACCGCGGGGTGGCCCTGCCGGGCGAAGATCCGCCGGGCCAGGCCGCCGATCAGCTCCAGCCGCTCGGCGGCCGGGTCGATCAGCACCAGCTCGCCGACCGGCAGGGTGTCCCGCAGCCGGGCGAAGCCGTCGATCAGCTCCGGAGTGTACGTCGAACCCCCGCCGACGATTGCCAACTTCAGTGCGGACATCAGCCCTTGACCCCTGTCAGTGTCACGCCTTCGATGAAGGCCTTCTGAGCGAAGAAGAAGAGGACGATCACCGGGGCCATCACCATCATGGTGGCGGCCATGGTGAGGTTCCAGTTGGTGTGGTGGGCGGCCTTGAAGGACTCCAGCCCGTAACTGAGCGTCCAGGAGTCGTGGTTGTTGCTGGCGTAGATCTGCGGGCCGAAGTAGTCGTTCCAGCAGTAGAAGAACTGGAACAGCGCGACCGCGGCGATGGCCGGCTTGGCCATCGGCAGGACCACCCGCAGCAGGGTGCGCAGGTCGCCGCAGCCGTCGATCCGGGCGGCCTCGATGTACTCCCTGGGGATGGTCATCAGGAACTGGCGCAGCAGGAAGATGGTGAACGCGTCGCCGAAGGCCATCGGGATGATCAGCGGCCAGAGCGAGCTGCTCAGGCCCATCTGCTTGGACCAGAACAGGTACATCGGGATGACGGTGACCTGCGGCGGCAGCATCATCATCGCGATGACCGCCATCAGCGCCAGGTTGCGGCCGCGGAAGCGGAACTTGGCGAGCGCGTAGGCCACCGGCAGGCTGGAGACCACGGTCAGCACGGTGCCGGCCACGGCGTACAGCAGGGTGTTACGCCACCAGGTGAGGAAGCCGGGGGTGTCCCAGACCTTGCCGTAGTTGCCCCAGTTCCAGCTGGTCGGCCAGTAGTCGGTGGTGAGCGCCTGCCGGTCCGACATCACCGAGGTGAGGAAGACGAACACGAAGGGCAGCAGGAAGAACAGCGCGGCGGCGATGGCCAGCGCGTGCACGGCCACCCAGTTGAGGGCCGCGCGGCGGCGGGCGGCCCGGGCGGCGGGTCCGCCGGGGCGGGAGGGGCCGGCCGCGGCCGGGGCCCTCGTGAGCGTGGAGCCAAGAGTCATGATCAGGTCCTCACGGGCCGCTAGTCGTCGCTCGCCATGAAGCCGGACCGGCGGCGGAGCAGGATCGAGGTGACGGCCATCGAGATGGCGAACAGCACCAGGGCGACGACGCAGGCCGCGCCGTAGTTGAAGCTCTGGAAGCCGAGCTTGTAGACCATCTGCGGCAGGGTCCAGGTGGAGCCGTTCGGGAAGCCGGGCTCGAAGGGCTGGCCGGAGCCGCCCGCGATGCCGCTGGCGACCTTCCCGGCGACGATCGCCTGGGTGTAGTACTGCATGGTCTGGATCACCCCGGTGACCACCGCGAACATGATGATCGGCGAGATGTTCGGCAGGGTGACGTACCGGAACCGCTGGAACGGGCCGGCGCCGTCCAGCGAGGCCGCCTCGTACTGTTCCCGGGGGACGTCCAGCAGCGAGGCCATGAAGATGACCATCAGGTCGCCGACGCCCCACATGGCGAGCAGGGTGAGCGCGGGCTTGGACCAGTCCGCGGAGGCGAACCAGCCGGGCTGCGGCAGGCCGAGCTCGCCCAGCAGGTGGTTGACCGGGCCGGTGCCGGGGTTGAACAGGAAGGCGAAGGCGACGGTGGCGGCCACCGGCGGGGCCAGGTACGGCAGGTAGAAGGCGGTGCGGAAGAAGCCGGCGCCGGTCTTCACCTTGGTGATCAGCATCCCGATGCCCAGGCCGAAGACGACCCGCAGGGTCACCATCACGACGACCAGCCACAGGGTGTTGCGCAGGCCCTGCCAGAAGGTCGGCAGGTGGTTGAAGACGTAGTCCCAGTTCTTCAGGCCGCTGAAGGTCGGGGCGCCGAAGCCGTTGTACGAGGTGAAGGAGAAGTAGGCGGTGGAGACGAGCGGGTAGGCGAAGAAGACGCTGAACCCGATCAGCCAGGGGGAGAGGAAGGCGAGGGTGCGGGCCGCCTCCCGGCGGCGCTTCCGGCGCAGCAGGTGCTGCGTGGAGGGCGCCGCCGGGCCGGTCGGTCCCGCGTCGGCCTCGTCGCTTCCCTTGCGGGTGCCGAACGCGAGTGACATGGGAGCTCCGTGGACCGTTCCCCGGCCTACTTGGCCTGGGCGATGTCGGTGTCGATCTGCTTGGCCGTGGCGGCCAGACCCGCCTGGAGGTCGCCCTGCTTGCCGGACTCGTAGTCGTAGCCGAGGTTCTGCAGGGTGATGAGGTAGCTGCCGCCGTTGACGGCTGGCGGGGTGGTGCCGGAGTGGGCGTTCTTGGCGACGTCCAGGAAGGTCTTGAAGTTCCGGTCGCTCACCAGCTTCGGCGAGTCCAGCGCCTCGAAGGTGCTCGGCACGTTGTGGATCGCGTTGGAGAAGTTCACCACCGCGTCGGTGTCCGTGGTCAGGTACTTGACGAACTCCCAGGCGGCGGCCTGCTTCTTGCTGGTGCTGGCGATGCCGATGATGGTGCCGGTCTGGTAGCCGCGGCCGTAGGTGTCGGCCTGGTCGTCCGGGACGGGGAAGGCGGCGGTGGCCCACTCGAAGTCGGGCTTGTCCTTGGCGAGCGAGGCGGTGCGCCACTCGCCGTCGAGGGCCATCGCGACCTGGCCGGTGTGGAAGGGGTTCTTGGCGCTGAACTCCTCGCCGAAGGTCGCGCGGTACTTCTCCAGCTTGTCGTAGCCGCCGAGCTGGTCGACCAGGCCCTTCTGCCACTTGAACATCGCGGCGACCTTCGGGTCGGTGGCGATGTTCGACTTGCCGTCGGCGCCGAAGTAGGTCGCGCCGTACTGGCCGAGGAAGTGCTCGGTGGTGGACTCGTAGCCGTGGTACAGCGGCATGTAGCCGAGCTGCTTGTACGAGTCGCCGTCGGCGACGGTCAGCTTGGCGGCGTCCTCGGCGAACTCGCTGAAGGTCTTCGGCGGGTTGGCGATGCCGGCGTCGGCGAAGGCCTTCTTGTTGTAGTACAGGCCGTACGCGTCGCCGAGCAGCGGCAGCGAGCACTGGTTGCCCTGGAACTGCGTGTAGTTGAGCATCGCGGCCGGGAAGGTCTTGGCCGGGTCGATGCCGCTCTTCTGGAGCATCGGCTTGAGGTCGACGAAGGCCTTGGTCGAGCAGAACATGCCGACGTTGTTGGTGGTGAAGGAGGAGACCACGTCCGGCGCGTCCGAGCCGCCCGCCCGCAGGGCCTGGTTGACCTTGTCGTCCTCGAGGCCGTCCACGGACTTGACGTGGATGTTGGGGTGGGCCTTCTCGAAGGCGGCGATGTTGTCGTTGATCGCCTTCTTCTCGTTCTCCTGGCTCCAGCCGTGCCAGAAGGTGATGGTGACGTCCTTGCCGCTGGCCGAGTCGTCGGAGCCGCCCGAGTCGCTGGAACCGGTGCAGGCGGAGGCGAGCAGGGCCAGGACGGCGCTGCCGGCGACGGCGGCGATCGTGCGGCGGCCTCTGCGGGAGGTGGTGGCGTGCACTTCGGGATCCTCCTGGGGGTGCGCGGGCAGGCCTCGTTGCCTCGGGTCCCGCGTTCGGGGGTTGGGGAGAGGTGGGTGCAGGTGGCGAGGTGACAGGGGGAGCGTCAGTGGGTGCGTCGAGTTGATCGGGGGCGGACGTCAGTGGGTGGAGAAGACCGCCTCGCGGGCGTCGGACAGGGCACGTTGCAGGGCGCCGAGCAGGACCGGCGAGCCGGACAGGGCGGTGCTGCGGACCTCCGGCCGGGCGATGGAGATCCGCGCCAGTTCGTCCTCGACCAGCGCGCGCAGCCGTTCGCCGCCCGCGCTCGGCACCACACCGGAGAGGACCACCAGCTGGGGGTCGACGACGGCGACGATCACCGCCAGCCCGACGGCGAGCCGCCCGGCCAGCTCAGCGAGGAAGGCGTCGCCGGCGCCGGGGGTGGCCAGCGCCCTGGCGATGGACTCCTGCGCGGTGGCCGCGCCGAGCCCGTGCTCACGGGCCAGCGACCGGACGGCGGGCGCGCCGACCAGCGCCTGGAACCCGCCGAACTTGCGGCGGCGGGCGTCCCACTCGACCGGGGAGTCGGGCAGCGGCATGTAGCCGACCTCCCCGGCGCCGCCGGTGAAGCCGCGGTGCAGCCGCCCGGCGATCACGATCGCCGCGCCGACCCCGGCCCCGGCCCAGAGCAGGACGAAGTCCTCGAAGCCGGCCGCGGCGCCCGAGGAGCGCTCGGCGACGGCGGCCAGGTTCACGTCGTTCTCGATCGACACCGGCGCGCCGATCGCCTCGGTCAGCTCCTCGACCAGCCGCGGCGAGTGCCAGCCCGGCAGGTGGGAGGCGTAGCGCAGCTTGCCGGTGACCGGGTCGGGGGCGCCGCCGACCCCGATCGCGACGGTGCGCAGGGCGCCCTCGGGCAGACCGGCGGCCCGGACCGCCTCGGCCACCGCGGCGGCGACGGTGGGCACGGTCGCGGCCGCCGGCACGCCCTTGGTCGGCACGGTGTGCCCGGCCAGCGTGGTGCCGGTGATGTCGGCGACGGCGACCTCGATACCGCTGTTGGTGACATCCAGTCCGGCGACGTACCCGGCGGCCGGATTCACCTGGTACAGCCGGGCGTTGGGGCCGGGCCCGCCCGCCGTGGTACCGACCGGCAGGACCAGCCCGGCCGCCTCCAGCCGGGCCAGCAGCTGGGAGGCGGTGGGCTTGGACAGCCCGGTGAGGGTGCCGATCTGGGTACGGGAGAGCGGCCCGTTCTCCAGCAGCAGTTCGAGGGCGGCGCGGTCGTTGATGGCGCGCAGCAGACTGGGGGTGCCGGCGAGGGGGGCCTTGGCGGTGCTCTTGGTCATGCCCGGCATCCTCCTCTTCCGGCTGGTCGTCGACGTCCCGCGGGTGTCCCCGGCGTGGGGAGCGGGCGGGTTTCGGACGAACTGTTAGGAAACTTTCCAGTCGCTAGGGAAGGACCGTAAGCGCCCTGTCGTAGGGGTGTCAATGGTGGGCGGAGCGGAGGATGCCGAAGCGTTACCCGACACCACGAAGCCCCGCCCCCACCGTGGTGGGAGCGGGGCTTCGTCCGTGTCCGTGCGGCCGAACCGCTACGGCTTCGACGCGTCGTCCGCCGCCCGGGCCGCCGCCGGGACCGGGGCCTGGGCCGGAACGGGCTCGGCCACCCGGTCGGCGGGTGCGGCCTGTTCGGCGGCCGGGACCGGGGAGGGGGCGATCACCACGCCGGTCGCCCCGGCCGTCACCGCGGCGACCTCCTCCTTGACCTTGATCCCGGCCCCGTCGAAGGCCGCCTTCAGCCGCTGGCGCAGCGCCCGGGAGACGGAGGCCGCCTTGCCCGGGGCGGTCCTGGCCTCGACCCGCAGCACCACCGAGTCCGAGGCGACCGACTCCACGCCCAGGATCGACACCGGAGCCCAGATCAGCTCGTCGTACGGGGCCTCCTTGGCCATCTCCTCGGCCGTCGCCAGGATCAGGTCCTCGACCCGGATCAGGTCCTCCTTGTAGCCGACCTGGACGTCCACCGAGGCGGTCGCCCAGCCCTGGCTCATGTTGGCGATCCGCTTCACCTCGCCGTTGCGGATGTACCAGATCTCGCCGTTCCCGCCGCGCAGCTTGGTGACCCGCAGGCCGACCTCCAGCACCGTGCCGGTGGCGACCCCGGTGTCGATCTCGTCGCCGACGCCGTACTGGTCCTCCATGATCATGAAGACCCCGGAGAGGAAGTCGGTGACGAGGTTCCGGGCGCCGAAACCGATCGCCACACCGGCCACACCGGCGCTCGCCAGCAGCGGCGCCAGGTTCACGCCCAGCGCGGAGAGCACCATCAGCGCCGCCGTGCCCAGGATGCTGAAGGAGGCGACGCTGCGCAGCACCGAGCCGATCGCCTCCGAGCGCTGCTGGCGCCGTTCGGTGTTCACCACCCCGGTGTTGGCCAGCAGCCCGCCCAGCCGGCTCTCCTCCTGGTGCTCGGAGGTGCGCGCCATCCGTCCTATCAGCTGGGTGATGAGCTTGCGCACGACGGCCCGGAGCACCAGCGCGAGCACGATGATGAAGACGATCCGCAGCCCGGAGGCCACCCAGCCCTGCCAGTGGGTGTCGAACCAGCTGGCGGCCTGCCGGGTGGTGTCCGAGACCTCCTGCGCGCTGGTCGGGATCCGCAGGTCGAGCTCGGGCAGCTGCGCGGTGGGGCTGGGGGCCGGGGTCGGGGTGGCGAGCGTCGAGGACGCGTCGGACGGACCGGTGGCACCGGAGCTGAACACGTGCGGACCTTCCTGGCTGGGGTGCGTGGTGGGCCCGCACCGCCGGCAAGCGGCCCGCGGACCGTGGGCGTCAGCCTATCCGCCACCGCGGGCCCGCCCGGACACGCCGGAACCCCGCACGGGCGTACCCAAGGGCGTACGGAGCGTGTCGAACGCCCCGTCAACGCCCCCGTACGCTCCCCCCGAACCGGGGCTCCGGGGCCGTCCGGGGCAGGAGGGGCGCTGCTCCGGACGGCCGAACCGTGCCCCCGGCGGGCGACCCGCCGGAGTCACCGGGACCCGTCGCACCGCCACCCGGGTGCAACCCGACCTTCCCCCGGGCATACCGGCTATGACAGAGACCACACCCGGAGTTCGCGTCAGGTCCGTTACACAGGAGTGGTGGCGCCGTACAAAGGCGTAAGGCGACACTGGGGGAGATCGCGCACGAGTGGCGCGATCCAACCGCTCGTCCCGGCGCGAGCCACGCGCCGCAGGCGTCCAAGGAGGCATCCGTGCCGCATGTCCTGGTCCTCAACGCGTCCTACGAGCCACTCGGCGTCGTATCGATGCGCCGCGCACTCATCCTGGTCCTCAACCACAAGGCGGTCAGCCTGGAGGACTCGGAAGTCACTCTGCACAGCGCCACCAGCGCCCTTCCGGCGCCGTCCGTCGTCCGTCTGACCCGCTTCGTCCGGGTCCCGTTCTGCGGGCCCGTCCCGCTCACCCGCCGGGCGCTGTTCGCCCGCGACCACGGCCGCTGCGTCTACTGCGGGGCCGCCGCCACCAGCGTCGACCACGTCATCCCGCGCAGCCGCGGTGGCCAGCACCGGTGGGACAACGTGGTGGCGGCCTGCCGCCGCTGCAACCACACCAAGGCCGACCGCCACCTCACCGAGCTCGGCTGGCGGATGAAACGACCACCCGCGCCGCCCAGCGGCCTGGCCTGGCGCATCATCGGCACCGGGATCAAGGACCCGCGGTGGCGGCCCTACCTGGAGCCCTACGGCGGCGCGGACCAGCTGCGCGCCCCGCAGTGGGGCGAGTACGAGCACCACGACCGCACCGAGCAGCCGGTCCACCCGGTCCCGCTCGGCCGGGCCCACTCGGGCCACCCCGCCCCCGTCCGCCGCGGTGAGCAGCCCGAACCGCTCTCCGCCTGACCACAGCTCCACAAGGGCCCGCCCGTCACACCGTCGGTACGCGCCTCATGGGCCGCCGAGCCCCCCGCACCGGGGGCCGGCGGCCCGCCGCGTTTCCGCCCACCCGTGACCGGGCCCGGCAACGGCCACCACGGCTACGGCCACGGCTACGGCTTGGGCGCGGTCCCGCCCGCCGCCGCCGGAGGTGTCGCCGGCGTCCCGGGCGCGCCGCCGGGCTGGCCGGTCTGGCCGCCGCCCTGGCCGGCCGGGGGCTGCGGTGCGGCCGGCGGGGTCACCGCGTACAGCTCGACGCCCCACAGCGAGTAGCCGTACTTGGTCGCCCGTGCCACGCCCTGCACCCGGAGGTACCGGACGTTGGGCGCGTCGAAGCGCACCGTCTCGTCGCCGCCCTTGCCGTTGTCCACCGTCGCGGCGTCGGTCCAGGTGTTCCCGTCCGCCGAGACCTGGATCTTGTACGAGGCGGCGTACGCGGCCTGCCAGTGCAGCACCGCCGAGCCCAGCCTGGTCGCCTGCGGCAGTTCCAGCCGCACCCAGGCGTCGTCCTTGGCCGGGGAGGACCAGCGGGTCTTCGGGTCGCCGTCGGTGACCGCCGAGGCCGGGAAGTTCGCCGTCTCGTCGCCCGAGGAGGCGGCCTTGGCGCCGAGCGCCAGGTCCGGGCCGCCGGTGGGCGGCACCACGTGCACCTGGAGCACCTGCCGGACGGTGGTGCCGCCGGCCACGAACTGCACCGGCACCCGGTACGTCCCGGACGGCGTCTCCGCGGTGGCGCTGACCAGCAGCGGCACGCCCACCCGGCCGCCGCGCGGCACGGTCACCGGGCCGGCCGGGGCAACGGTCAGGCCCTTGGCGGCGGCCGGCACCTCGGTGCGCAGCTCGCCGGTGGTGCCCTCGGGGCGGCCGGCCTCCACTGTGGCCCGGGTGGTCACGGGCGCGGAGGCGCCGGTGACCACGTCCAGGGCCGGGTCGGAGAGGCTGAGCCGGGCCGCCGGGGCGTCCGCGTACCAGGGGATCACCTGGTTGACCACCGGAGGGTCGCCGCCGGGCTTCCAGGTCAGCCGGAACGCGTCGGCGGGCTGGCCGCCGGCCGACAGCTCGTTGTAGCCGGGCTGCACGGTGCCGATGTCGGCCCAGGTGCCGTCGGCCCGGCGCACCGCGAGGGTGGCGGTGGCGCGCACGGACGGGTCGGTCAGCACGGTGAGCCGGTCCAGCGGGCGGGCCGCGCCGAGCTCGACGGTGAGCGGCTCGTCCATCGCGGTCGGTGCCTTGGCGGCCCGGTACGCGGTGTCTGGGTTGCCGTCCAGCACGGCGGCGGCGGAGGAGCCGGGCACCGCGTCGGGGCCGCCGCTGACGCTGGCCGGGGAATCGTCCGGGGCGGTGACGGTGAACTCGCGCACCGCGACGGCGGTCTTCTGCGCGGCGGTGGCCCGCAGCCGCACCGCCCGGACCACGGTGCCCGGCGGGAGCTGGGCGCTGACCGTCTTCTGGTTCTTGACGGTGGCGAGCTGCTTCCAGCCGCCCTCGCCGGTGGAGTACTCCAGCACGCCGTCGCGGATGTAGTCGTCGGCGGCGGTCCGGGCGTCCGGGCCGTTGCCCCAGCCGCCCATCAGCACGGTCACGCCGCTGACCGGGCGGCCCGCGCCGAGGTCCAGGCCGACGGCGTCGCCGGGCTGCGGGGGAGCGGAGCTCCAGTAGAAGGTGTCGGCCACGCCGTCGGTCATCAGCGCGGGCAGGTGGTCCTGGGCGGTGCCCAGGGTGGTGGTCGGGGTGGCGGCGCCGCCACCCACGCCCGACCAGTTGTCGGCGGCGCGCACGGCACGGTCCAGGAACGGGCCGAGCACCCCGGCGCCGACGGTGGCCGGGGCCCGGTCCAGCTGCTCGCGCAGCCGGTTGAGCTCGACCCGGGCCTTCCAGGCCGCCGCGCCGTCGCCGCCGTGCTGCGCCAGCAGCATGTCGAGGGCGGACTGCCCGGCCAGCCCGTAGTCGCGCAGCGGGCCCAGCCAGGGCGCGGCCTCGCCGGCCAGCTGGGTGGTGGCCGGGGTGCCGGCCAGGGTCTGCTGGGCGGTGGCCATGGTGGCGAAGGCGTCCCGCAGCGGGGCGGCGGCCTCGATCAGCCGGGCGAGGTCGGGGGCGGCGCCGGAGGTCGGCTCGGCGGCCGCCCAGAACCGGTCCAGCAGCGGTGCCAGGTAGCCGGACTCCTGCTTGGACAGCGGGGAGGAGGTGCTGTTCCCGGCCAGTGCGGTGACGGCGGACAGCGCCGTCCCGACGGGCGTCGGGGCCGCGCCGGTCGGCCCGGCCAGCGAGCGCACGGCGGCCTGCCAGGACTCGTCCGGCTTGTAGCCGGCCGGGTTCCAGGCGAAGTCGCCGGCCGTCGACACGGCGATCCGGGAGGCCACCGGCTGCTGCATCGCGCCGGTCAGCAGCGCCGCCGAGCGGGTGGCCACCTCCGGGTCGCGCCCGGTGTAGGCGCCGAGGAAGAGCCGGTCCGGGGTGGCGTCGTTGACCGGGTAGTTGTCCATGGTGAGCAGCGGGTGCCCGTACAGCCCGGCGGTGTCCGAGGCCTGGGCGCCGGTGATCTTCTCCGGGATCACCCCGACCCCGCTCCAGGCCACCTGCACGCCCTCCGGCAGGGCCGCCGCCAGCGCCTTGCGGTACGGGGTGGAGCCCTGCTGGTGGTACTCGGTGGGGACGACGGACAGCGGCGCCAGGCCCGGGTTCTTCGCGATCAGCCGGTCCTGCACCTTCTTCACCAGCTCGGCCTGGGCCTTGGCGGCCGCGGCGGGTCCGGTGCCGTACTCGTCGCGGTCGTCGCCGCAGTGCCACTCGTCGTAGCTGACGTCCAGGAACTGCAGCTGGAAGGCGGTGAAGCCGAGCTTGCGCAGCCCGTCCAGCTTGTTCACCAGCGCGTCCACGTCCTTGCCGGAGCTGAAGCAGAGGGACTGCCCCGGGTCGATCGCGTAGCCGAGCGCGACGTGGTTCTGCCGTGCCCGGAAGCCCAGTTCGCGCAGCTCCTCGGCCTGGGCCGCGGGGTAGGCGGTGCGCCAGCGGGAGAGCCGGTACGGGTCGTCACCGGGCGCGTAGAGGTAGAAGTTCTGCTTGGAGCGGCCCAGGAAGTCGACCTGCTCCAGCCGCTGCTGCGCGGTCCACGGGGTGCCGTAGAAGCCCTCCGTGACGCCGCGCACCGGGGCGCCGGTCGGCCAGTCCCGCAGCGTGATCCCGGGCAGGCCGAGCCCGGCCGCACCCGGCGCCTGCCCCTGCCCGGCCGGTACGGCGGCGAGCAGCTGACGCAGGCTCTGCGCGGCGTAGAAGGTGCCGGTGGCGTCCACGCCGGCCAGCACCACGGCGCCGTACGTCCCGCCGCCCTGGGCGGGCAGCTGACCGGCCGACAGCACGTACCCGCCGGCCGGCATCCCCGCGGTCGTCGGCCCGGCGCCGTCCTTGCCGCCCGCGGCGGCGGACAGCTGCCGCAGCACCCGGTCCACCTCGCCGCCGGCGCCCTCGGCGGGCCCGCCGACGTACACCACCAGCGTCCCGGCGGTCGGCGTCCCGCCGTCCGGACGCGGCGTCACCTCGCCCGCCCCGGCGACCTCCAGCACCTCCTGGACGGCCCGCACCGCACCGATGTCCGCCTTGGGCGCGCTCACCAGCGTGACGGCGGACGGCACCGCGACGGGCTTGCCCGCCACGGTCTGCTGCTGCGGCTTCGGGAACACCTTCGGGTCGGTCACGCTGCCCAGCGGCGTCTGCGGCGCGGTGCTCACCACGTCCGAGGCCGTCGAGGCGGCCGTGGCCGCCGCGTACGCCGCCGACGGCAGCGAACCGGCCAGCAGCCCGCCGACCACCGCCGCGGCCGCGACCCCGGCCGCGATCTGCATCGCCCGCCGCCCCGGCCGCCCGGCAGCCCACCCGGACCGTTCCGCGCGTTCCTCGCGCACCGACGCCAACAGCGGCTCGGTGCCCTTGAGATCGGCGATCAGCCGGTCCGCCGTCCGCGGCGCCACCTGACGGCACGTCCGCGCCGTGGCCCGCCGCGCCGCCTCCGCCGCGGGGTGCTGCAGCACCTCCCGCAACGCCGGACTCTGCTCCAGTTGCGACCTGAGCCGCCGCCCGGCCGCTACGGACACTCGGGCTTGCACAGGAGCCTCCTCGCCAGGCCACGACCACATCGTCCGCAACCCCACCAGCTGGCCGATCCGGTGTCAACGCCGCCGACTGCTATGACCGTTTTGCGGCGTTTCATTGCATGTCGGACCAGCCCGGAAACGCCCGCGGGCACCGGGCTTCACGGCACATCCCGGGCGGCGGCCGTCCCCAGCCTGTATGGTCGGCCCCCGCGCTGACCCCCCGTCGCCTGCCACCGCGGCCCAGCTCCAGGCCCGGAGCGGCTGAAGGACGGCGAGGTCCTCACCTATGGACAAGGAGGGCGGCGACACGACCACGACGAACGCCGACACCTTCCACACCGACACCCTGAAGTCCTGCCGACCCGCCCCACCCCCGAGGGTCCGCCGCCGGCGTCGTGTCGCGCTGGGTGATCGTGGTGTCACGCGGGTAGGACTGTGGCTGTCCTGAACGGGCGTTGCCGAGACATCGCAGGAGCCGCGAGTGGCCGCTTACCACGACAGTGACGGAGCCGAGCAGGTACCGGCGCAGGATGCCCCGCCGCCGCCCGCCGAACTGGTGGCGCTGGCGCGGGCGTACGGGGTGGACGTCCGGTATCCGGGGCCGGGCGGGCAGGCGGTGGGGGCGCGGACGCTGGTGGCGGTGCTGGGGGCGATGGGGGTGGCGGCCGGGTCGCCGCAGGAGGTGGGGGAGGCGCTGGAGCGTCACCGGGCCGGGCAGCGGGCCCGGTTGCTGCCGCCGTGCGTGGTGGTCCGGCAGGGGCGGCGGACGGCGCTGGACGTGCCGGCGGACGCCCGGTTGCGGGTGGAGCTGGAGGACGGCGGGAGTTGGGAGCTGCCCCGGGGGCACTCGCACTGGGTGCCGGGGGACCTGCCGCTGGGGCGCCACGTGCTCACGGCGGAAACCGGCACGAGGGCCGCGCGGGCCGCACTGGTGGTCGCCCCGGAGCGGCTGCCGCAACTCCCGGGCCGCAGCTGGGGGTTCCTCGCCCAGCTGTACTCCGTGCTCTCCGAGCGCTCCTGGGGCATGGGCGACCTCGGGGACCTCGTCGAGCTGGCCCGGTGGGCGGGGGCCGGCCTCGGCGCGGGCTTCGTGCAGATCAACCCGTTGCACCAGGCCCTGCCCGGCGCCCCCTCCGACCCGTCCCCGTACCGCCCGTCCTCGCGCCGCTTCGCCGACCCGGTGCACCTGCGGATCGAGGCCGTCCCCGAGTACGCCTACCTGACCGGCGCCGGGCGCGAGCAGGCCGAGGAGCTGACCCGGCGGGCCGCCCGGCTGCGCGACGAGGTGCTGGTCCACGACGCCCTGATCGACCGGGACGCCGTCTGGCAGCTCAAGCGCGAGGCCCTGGAGCTGCTGCACGAGGTGCCGCGCGGCCCCGGGCGGCAGGCCGAGTACGACGCGTACCGGCTCCGTGAGGGCGAGTGGCTGTACCGGCACGCGCTGTGGAACGCCCTGGCCGAGGAGCACGGCGCCGACTGGCACCACTGGCCGAAGGGGCTGCGTCACCCGGACGGCCCACAGGTCGAGCACGCCGCCAAGGAGCTGGAGGAGCGGGTCGAGTTCCACCGCTGGCTCGCCTGGCAGGTCGACCAGCAGCTCGCCCACGCCCAGCGGGCGGCCCGCGAGGCCGGCATGCCGGTCGGCCTGATCCACGACCTGGCCGTCGGCGTCCACCCGGACGGCGCGGACGCCTGGGCGCTGCGGGACGTACTGGCCGGCGGCATCTCGATCGGCGCCCCGCCGGACGCCTTCAACGCCCACGGCCAGGACTGGGGCCTGCCGCCCTGGCGCCCGGACGCGCTCGCCGAGGCCGGCTACGCCCCGTACGCGGAGCTGCTGCGGGCCACCGCCCGGCACGCGGGGGCCCTGCGGATCGACCACGTGATGGGCCTGTTCCGGCTCTGGTGGGTGCCGCAGGGGCACCCGCCGACCGAGGGCGCGTACGTGCGATACGACGCCGAGGCGATGCTCGGCGTGCTGGCGCTGGAGGCGCACCGGGCCGGGACGGCGGTGATCGGCGAGGACCTCGGCACGGTGGAGCCGGGGGTGCGGGAGGAGCTGGCGGCGCGCGGGGTGCTCGGCACGTCCGTGCTCTGGTTCGAGCGGGACTGGCGGGGCGACGGCGCGATCCTCGGCCCGGACCGCTGGCGGTCCGGCTGCCTGGCCACCCTCACCACCCACGACCTGCCCAGTACCGCGGCCCGGCTCTCCGGCGAGCACGTCGAGCTGCGGCACCGGCTGGGCCTGCTGGCCCGGCCGCTGGGGGAGGAGCAGGGGCAGGCGGCGGCGGAGCTGGCGGACTGGCGGGCCGAGCTGGGCCGGCTCGGGCTGCTGGCCGAGGGCGAGCCGCTGACGATGCCGGTGCTGTACCGCTTCCTGCGGGCCACCCCGGCGGAGCTGGTCGGGGTCTGGCTGCCGGACCTGGTCGGGGACCCGCGCCCGCAGAACCTGCCCGGCACCTGGGACCAGTACCCGAACTGGCGCCTGCCGGTCGCGGACGGCTCCGGCGACCCGGTCACCCTCGAACGGCTGGCCACCGCCCCCGCCGCAGGCCTGCTCGCCCGGCTCCTGGCCCCGCGCGGTTCCGCCGGGTCGGCCCCGAGGCACGTCCTCCCGTCCCGCCCGACCGACCCCGACGAGCGCGCCCCCGTAAGCGGCGGGTAAGTTGGAAACGTGGACAAGAGGAACGCTTTGCGAGCCGGCGCGGTCTCCGCAACGGTCACGCTGATGATGCTGCTGTCGTCGCCCGCCATGGCCTTCACCAGGGACGACGGTGATGACCCCGGTTCCGGCCTGAGTGTGGGCCAGACCCTCGGCCTGTACGTGTTTCTCCCGCTGGTCGCCTTCGCGGTGATCGCCGGTCTGGCGGGCCTGCCCTACGGCAAGGGCAAGAAGAAGTAACACCCGCGCAGACGTCCCCAAGACTCGCACGACCCGCAGGGCTCGCACGACCCCCAGGACTCGCACGACCCGCAGGGCCCCCAGGTCCCGTACGACCTGCAGAGCCCGCACCACCCGCAAGGCCCGCAAGACCCCGAAGGGGCGCCGGACGATCCCGTCCGGCGCCCCTTCGCGGTTGCGAGGAGACCGTCAGCGGCCGCCCGCCGCACGGTCGGCCGCCTGGGCCTTGAGCGCGCGCTCGACGCCCGCCCGGGCCTCGACGACCTGGCGCCGCAGCGCCGGGGCCGGCTCGGCCGAGGCCAGCCACGCGTCGGTGGCCTCCAGGGTCGCGGCCGTCACCTGGAGGGCCGGGTACAGCCCGACGATGATCTGCTGCGAGATCTCGTGGCTGCGGGTCTCCCAGACGCCCTTGACCGCCGCGAAGTACTTCGCCGCGTACGGCGCGAGCAGCTCGCGCTGGTCGGACTGCTGGAAGCCGGCGATGACGGCCTCCTGCACATAGTTCGTCAGCTTGTCGGACTCCACCACCGACGCCCAGGCCTCCGCCTTGGCCCCGGCGGTCGGCCGGGCGGCGCGGCAGGTGGCCGCGTGCTCCTGGCCGGCCGCGGTGTTGTCCCGCTCCAGCTCGGCGGCGATGGCGGCCTCGTCGGCCCGGCCGGTGGCGGCGAGGCGCACCAGCAGGGTCCAGCGCAGCTCGGTGTCCACCGCGAGGCCCTTGACCTCGACCGAGCCGTCCAGCAGCCCGGCGAGCAGGCCCAGCTGACCGTCGGTACGGGCGACCGAGGCGAGGGCGCGGGCCCAGGCCAGCTGGTGGTCGCTGCCGGGCTCGGCGGCGCGCAGGTGCTCCTCCGCGGCGGCGGCCCAGCGGTCGAGGCCCTGCTCGCGCCACTGCGGGTCGGTGTAGGCGTCGAGGGCGAGCTTGACCTGGCGGTGCACGGACTGCACCACGCCGATGTCGCTCTCGCGCCCGATGCCGGACAGCGCCAGCGCCAGGTAGTCGCGGGCGGCCAGCTCGCCGTCGCGGGTCATGTCCCAGGCGGAGGCCCAGCACAGCGCGCGCGGCAGCGACTCGGTGAAGCCGCCGAGGTGCTCGGTGACGACGGCCAGCGAGTCCTCGTCCAGCCGGATCTTGGCGTACGAGAGGTCGTCGTCGTTCAGCAGCACGACGGCCGGGCGGTGCCGGCCGACCAGCTCGGGCACCTCGGTGCGCGGGCCGTCGACGTCCAGCTCGATCCGGTCGGTGCGCACCAGCGCGTCGCCGTTCAGCTCGTACAGGCCGATCGCGATGCGGTGCGGCCGCAGCACGGCCTCGCCCTTGGCGCCGGCGGGCAGCGCGGGGGCCTCCTGGAGCACCGCGAAGGACTCGATCTCGCCGTCGGTGTTGAGCACGATCGACGGCCGCAGCACGTTGATGCCGGCGGTCTCCAGCCAGGCCTTGGACCAGGCCTTGAGGTCGCGGCCGCTGGCCTCCTCCAGGGCGCCGAGCAGGTCGCTGAGCCGGGTGTTGCCCCAGGCGTGGCGCTTGAAGTACGCCTGCACGCCCTGGAAGAAGGCGTCCTGGCCGACGTACGCCACCAGCTGCTTGAGCACCGAGGCGCCCTTGGCGTAGGTGATGCCGTCGAAGTTGACCTGGACGTCCTCCAGGTCGTTGATGTCCGCCATGATCGGGTGGGTGGACGGCAGCTGGTCCTGCCGGTACGCCCAGGTCTTCATCTGGTTGGCGAAGGTGGTCCAGGAGTGCGGCCACTTGGAGCCCGGGGCCTCGGCCTGGCAGACCGCCTCGGCGTAGGTCGCGAAGGACTCGTTGAGCCAGAGGTCGTTCCACCACTCCATGGTGACGAGGTCGCCGAACCACATGTGGGCGAGCTCGTGCAGGATCGTCGCGGCCCGGGCCTCGTACGCGGCGTCGGTGACCTTGGAGCGGAACACGTACTGGTCGCGCAGGGTGACGGCGCCCGCGTTCTCCATCGCGCCGGCGTTGAACTCCGGGACGAAGAGCTGGTCGTACTTGGCGAACGGGTACGGGAAGTCGAACTTCTCCTGGAAGTAGTCGAAGCCCTGCTTGGTGACCTCGAAGACGGCCTCCGGGTCCAGGAACTCGCGCAGCGAGGGCCGGCAGTAGACGCCCAGCGGCACCTTCTGCTCGCCGTTCTCGTAGGTGTCGAAGACCCCGACGTACGGGCCGGCGACGAGCGCGGTGATGTAGGTGGAGATCCGGCCGGTGGGCTCGAACGTCCAGACCCGGGTGTCGCCCTCGCCGACCGGCTCCGGGGTCGGCGAGTTGGAGACCACGACCCAGCCCTCCGGCGCGGTCACGGTGAACGCGAACGCGGCCTTCAGGTCGGGCTGCTCGAAGTTGGCGAAGACCCGGCGGGCGTCCGGCACCTCGAACTGGGTGTACAGGTAGGTCTCGCCGTCGACCGGGTCGACGAACCGGTGCAGGCCCTCACCGGTGTTGGTGTACTCGCAGTTCGCGACGACCCGCAGCTCGTTCTCGGCGGCGAGGCCCGGCAGCGGGATGCGGCTGTCGGCGAAGGTCGCCGGGTCGAGCCGCACGCCGTTGAGGGTGATCTCCTCGACGCTCGGGGCGACCAGGTCGATGAAGGTCTCCGCCCCCGGGGTGGTGGCGGTGAACCGGACCACGGTGGTGGACCGGAAGGTACCGCCCTCGCGGGCCGAACCGAGGTCGAGCTCGATGTCGTACGCGTCCACGTGGAGGAGGTCGGCCCGGGTGCGGGCCTCCTCACGGGTCAGGTTTGTGCCGGGCACTCGCTGCACTCCTTTGTCAGACTGATGGTCCGAATCCTCGCACGTCCAACGGACGGGGCGGCCGAAAAATCACAGGCGGGGCGGGCCCGGGCGATCAGCCCGTGCCCGCCCCGCCCGTGTCGGTCGCCGCGCGGCCCGCGACGAGGGGTCACGCCCCCGGGATCAGCCCCGGAGGCGCCCCGGCGTCACTTCTTCCACTTGGTCAGCGGACCATCGCTGGCGCTGTAGCGGCGGAACGCGTAGACGGCGGCGCCGTCGTCCGAGACCAGGTACTCGGAGGTGCTGCTGCCGATGCCCATGCTGCTCGGCATCGTCATGGTGCCGAGGTCGGACATCGAGCCGTCGGTGGGCGAGAGCGTCACCAGCCGGGCCGGCTTGTTGTAGCCCTGGTCGACGATCGCGCGGACCTTGCCGTCCTTGTCGGTCCCGGCCACCAGGCGCATGTCGTTGCTCGTCGAACCGGAGTTGGCCGACCACAGCCGCTTGCCGGTGTTCAGGTCGTAGGCGTTGATGCCCGGCTTGCCGCCGCTGACCTGGACGTACAGCGTGGTGCCGCTGACCACGTTGCGGGTGAGGGCCTCGTTCTGGCCGGAGAGGCGCAGGCTGTCCGCGCCGGGCTCCTTGACGGACATCTGGGTGCCCGGCTTGTTGTCCTTGTCGAACGGCAGGACGTAGTCGCCCTGCGGGCCGTTGCCCATCAGCAGCACCAGCGGCTTGTCCTGGACGACCGAGTCGACCTCCTCGATGTTGCCGGTGAGGGTGATCGGGGTGCTGGCCGGCTTGCCGGTCTCGGCGTTGACGATGACCAGCTGCGACTTCGGGCCGCTGGTGCCGTAGCAGCGGTCGCTGACCGCGATCTGGGCGCCGGCCGCCTTGCCGCGCAGGACGCAGTCCTTGTCGCGCGGCTGGTACTGCCAGGCGGGCTGGCCGTTGGCGATGTTCAGGGCGGCGACGGCGTTGCCGCCGACGGCGACGACGTTCTCGGTGACGCTGAGGGTCGGCGAGGACATCCGGTCGGCCGAGACCTTGACGCTCCAGAGCAGCTTGCCCTGGGTCAGGTCGATGGCGCCGACGGTGGAGCAGTCGCTGTCACCGGTGTTGAAGGAGACGGCGGCGACGCCCTTGGAGTTGGCGGCGTACGAGGCGGTGCACAGCTCCTTGCTGCCGGCCGGGGCGGCGATGGTCCACGCCTCCTTGCCGTCGGTCAGGTTGAAGGCCCTGATCCCGGAGCTGTCGACGCGCACCGCGAGCTTGTCGGTGCCCCAGACGCCGAGCATCTGGTTCGAGCTGTCCGCGTTGGCCGGCTTGGGGGCGCTCCAGGCGACGTTGAAGGTGGCGCCCTTGGGAGCGGGGGCGGGGGTGGGGCCGTTGCTGGTCCCGCCGTTGTCGGTGGTGCCGGTGCTGACCGGGTCCGGGCCCGGGTCGGGGGCGGGCTTGGGGTCCTTGAGCAGGACGACCAGGGCGACCACGATCGAGATCGCCAGCACGCCGCCGATGATCCCGCCCCACAGCATCACCGGGTTGCGCTGCTTGGGCGCGACCGGCGCGACGGGGTAGCCGTACCCGGGCTGCTGCGGGTAGTTGTAGCCGCCCGGGTTGTAGGCCTGCCCGGCGTCCGGGGCGCCGTACGGGGCACCGGGGACCGGGTCGTACGGGCCGACCGGCGCGGCACCGGGCGGCGGCGGGGCCTGGCTGGGGAACCCGGGCGCGGTCGGCGCGTACGCCGCGTACTCCGGGCTGCCGACCGACGGCTGCGCGGGCGGCTGCACGGGCGGTGCCGGCGGCTGGCCGGGCGGCGGGCCCGCGGGCGCGACCGGGCCCGGGGTGACCTGTCCCGGGACGGCGGCGCCGTCGAGCTGCGTCATCTGGTCCGCGACGGCGGCCGGATCGACACCGCCGCCCGGCGGGCGCCCGAACGAGACGCCCCGGTTGTCCTGCGGACCGCTGCCGGGCGTTTCGCCTGCACCCGGCGTAGGGTGATCCCCTGCCATCTGATTCCCCGTCATGTCTGGATGCGTCCCCCTGGCGGTGCCGTCCACGGCCCCGATGGGACGGGTGAGAAGTGGCACCATGTTAGTGGTGCGTGGTTTTCGGCCGTCGCCAGGACAGCGGTTCCCCGTCCCCGCAGGTCCGGGCCGCGCAACACCTTCACCCCCCGATCACCCCGCCCCCACGCCCGCGCCCCCGCTCGCCGGCCCGCGCCGGGCGGCCGCCGTCCGCGCCCCCCTGCGCGCCCGCCCGCCGCAGCCGGGATCCCCGCCCGGGCCCCCGGGCCGTACCCTTCAGGAGTTGAAGGGGACGCCCGGCGGAGGGGTCCCCGCCCTGGGAGGGTGGATCATGTCGACGGACACACCGGGCTCGCAGTCGTCGCTGCACCGGGCGAACCTGGAACGGGTGCTCCGCGCGGTGCGGATGGCCGGCTCGCTGACCCAGGCCGAGATCGCCCGCGGCACCGGACTGTCCGCGGCCACCGTGTCCAACATCGTGCGGGAGTTGAAGGAGAGCGGCACCGTCGTGGTCGCCGACACCTCCTCCGGCGGCCGCCGCGCCCGCAGCGTCTCGCTCAGCGGGGACGCCGGCATCGTGGTCGGCATCGACTTCGGCCACACCCACCTGCGCGTCGCGGTCGGCAACCTGGCCCACCGGGTGCTGGCCGAGGAGAGCGCCCCGATCGACGTCGACGTCTCCGCCCAGCAGGGCTTCGACCGCGCCGAGGCGATGGTCGAGCGGCTGCTGACGCAGGCGGGCTTCCGTTCCGACAAGGTGATCGGCGTCGGCCTCGGCGTGCCCGGCCCGATCGACGTGGAGACCGGCGCGCTCGGCTCCACCGCGATCCTGCCCGGCTGGACGGGCATCGCCCCGGGCCGGGAGCTGGCCGAGCGGCTCGGCATGCCGGTGCACGTGGACAACGACGCCAACCTGGGTGCGCTCGGCGAGCTGGTCTGGGGCGCCGGCCGCGGGCTGAGCGACCTCGCCTACATCAAGGTCGCCAGCGGGGTCGGCGCCGGGCTGGTGGTGAACGGCCAGATCTACCGCGGCCCGGGCGGCACCGCGGGTGAGATCGGGCACATCACCCTGGACGAGGCGGGGCCGGTCTGCCGCTGCGGCAACCGCGGCTGCCTGGAGACCTTCGTCGGCTCCCGCTACCTGCTCTCGCTGCTCGCCCCCACCCTCGGCCAGGACCTCAGCCTGCCCCGGGTGGTCGAGCTGGCCCAGCAGGGCGACCTCGGCTGCCGCCGGGTGATCGCCGACGCGGGCCGGCAGATCGGCACCGGCGTCGCCACCCTCTGCAACCTGCTGAACCCCCGCCGGGTGATCCTCGGCGGGGACCTCGCCGAGGCCGGTGAGCTGGTGCTCGCCCCGATCCGGGACTCGGTGGCCCGCTACGCGATCCCGAGCGCCGCCCGTCAGCTCTCGGTCGTCCCCGGCACCCTCGGCGGCCGGGCCGAGGTGCTCGGCGCGCTGGCCCTGGTGATGAGCGAGATGGGGGAGTCGGGCGCGCTGGGCCGCGCCTGACGCCGCCGTCCGGCCCGCCCGCGTATTCAAACGCCTGTACGTCAACCTGAGGTGACCCGGCTTCCCGGCCCGACCTCCCGGAATGGCGGTAACCGAACGGTGGCACCGGGCGCGCCGCTTGGTGTCCGGCAGGCGGACATTAGACTCGACCGGTCGCCACCGGCCGGACCGTCGGACTGCCGCCGGGCCGGGCAGCGACGCCCGTCGGACCGTCCGTGGTCCGCGAACACTGAACGAGGAGGAACGGGTGGCCCTGCTGACCCGCATTCGGGGACCGCGCGATCTCGACCGGCTCACGCCCGGACAGCTGGCCGCACTGGCCCAGGAGATCCGGACCTTCCTGGTGACCGAGGTCTCCAAGACGGGTGGCCACCTCGGGCCCAACCTCGGCGTGGTGGAGCTCACCATCGCGCTGCACCGGGTCTTCGACTCCCCGCGCGACCGCATCCTCTTCGACACCGGCCACCAGAGCTACGTCCACAAGCTGCTCACCGGCCGCCAGGACTTCTCCCGGCTGCGGATGAAGGGCGGCCTGTCCGGCTACCCGTCCCGGGCCGAGTCCGAGCACGACGTGATCGAGAACTCGCACGCCTCCACGGTCCTCTCGTACGCCGACGGCCTGGCCAAGGCCAACCAGATCCTGGGCAAGAACGACCCGGTCGTCGCGGTGATCGGCGACGGCGCGCTCACCGGCGGCATGGCCTGGGAGGCGCTCAACAACATCGCCGACGCCAAGGACCGCCCGCTCGTCATCGTCGTGAACGACAACGAGCGCTCGTACTCCCCGACCATCGGCGGCCTGGCCAACCACCTCGCCACCCTGCGCACCACCCAGGGCTACGAGCGCTTCCTGTCCTGGGGCAAGGACGCGCTCCAGCGCACCCCGGTGGTCGGCCAGCAGCTGTTCGAGACGCTGCACGGCGCCAAGAAGGGCCTCAAGGACTTCATCGCCCCGCAGGGCATGTTCGAGGACCTCGGCCTCAAGTACATCGGCCCGATCGACGGCCACGACATGGCCGCCCTGGAGTCCGCGCTGACCAAGGCGCGCGGCTTCGGCGGCCCGGTGATCGTGCACTGCCTCACCGAGAAGGGCCGCGGCTACCACGCCGCCGAGAACAACGACGAGGACCGCTTCCACGCGGTCGGCAAGATCCACCCGGAGACCGGCCTGCCGATCACGAGCGGCGGCGGCCGGAGCTGGACCTCGGTCTTCGCCGAGGAGATGGTCGCGCTCGGCCACGAGCGCGAGGACATCGTCGGCATCACCGCCGCGATGCTCCACCCGGTGGGCCTGGCCCCGTTCGCCGAGGCCTTCCCGGACCGGATCTTCGACGTCGGCATCGCCGAGCAGCACGCCGTCACCAGCGCCGCGGGCCTGGCCACCAACGGCCTGCACCCGGTGTTCGCGGTCTACGCGACCTTCCTCAACCGGGCCTTCGACCAGGTCCTGATGGACGTCGCCCTGCACAAGCTGGGCGTCACCTTCGTCCTGGACCGGGCCGGCGTCACCGGCGACGACGGCGCCTCGCACAACGGCATGTGGGACATGTCGATGCTGCAGATCATCCCGACCCTGCGGCTGGCCGCCCCGCGCGACGCCGAGCAGGTCCGCGCGCAGCTGCGCGAGGCCGTCGAGGTCAAGGACGCCCCGACCGTGGTCCGCTACTCCAAGGGCACGGTCGGCCCGGCCGTCCCCGCGGTCGGCCGGATCGGCGGCATGGACGTGCTGCGCGCCGCCGAGGAGCCCTCCGGCGCCCACCGCGCCGACGTGCTGATCGTCTCGGTCGGCGCGATGGCCCCCACCAGCCTGGAGGTCGCCGACCTGCTGGCCGCCCAGGGCGTCACCGCCACCGTGGTGGACCCGCGCTGGGTCAAGCCGGTGGACGCGGCCCTGCCGGGCCTGGCCGCCGAGCACCGGGTGGTCGTCACGATCGAGGACAACGGCCGGGTGGGCGGCGTCGGCGCCGCCGTGGCGCAGGCGCTGCGGGACGCGGACGTGGACCTGCCGGTGCGCGACTTCGGCATCCCGCAGGAGTTCCTGGACCACGCCAGCCGGGCCGAGATCCTGGCCGAGATCGGCCTGAACGCCCCGGACATCGCCCGAAAGGTGACGGCTCTGGTCGCCAAGCTGGACGCGGCGCCGGTCAAGGCCTGACCGGAGGCCGTCCGGGGGAGCGGTCACCCGTTCCGCAGACGACCGTTTGTCGTAACTCCGTAACAGTTCGTCACGGAACAAGCTGACAATCGCACTGAAAGGCGGGACCGGCGCCACTGGCGCCGATCCCGCCCGGTAGGTTGTCACCCGTGCCGACCCCCACCCGCCTCCGCCTCACCGGACTGGCCGAGCGCCTGCCCGAGCGCGTCCGTACCCGTGTTCTCACCGGGTACTGGACCAGGCTGGTGCCGGTGCTCGCGCTGGTCGCGCTGCTCACCCACATCCCCTCCTTCGCCCGGCCCGTCTGGAGCCCGGACGAGGGCTTCCTGGCCACCCAGGCCCGGATGCTGGCGGACGGCGGGGTGCTGTACGACACCGTGGTGGACCGCAAACCACCGCTGCTGCCCTGGCTCTACCAGGCCTGCTTCGCGGTCTTCGGCTCCGCCTCGCTCTGGCCGCTGCGCACCCTGGCGGTGGTGGCCCACCTGGTCACCGCGATCCTGCTGGCCTCGATCGCCCGCGGCCGCTGGGGCAACCGGGCCGGGGCCGGGGCCGGACTGCTCTACCTGCTGGTCTCCATCGGGCTCTCCCCGGAGGACACCCAGGCGGCGACCTTCGAGGTCTTCATGCTGCCCGCCATGGTGGCCGCCTTCCGGTACGCCGAACGGCGCCGCTGGCTGGCCGCGGGCATCGCGGTCGCCCTCTGCTCACTGACCAAGCAGACCGGCGGCGCGGTGCTGCTGCCGGTGCTCTGGATGCTGTTCCAGGACGCCCGCCGGCGCGGGGTGCGCTGGCCGCCCGCGCTGTTCAAGATCGGGTTCGGCTTCACCCTGCCGATAGCGCTGGTCGCGGTGATCCTCACCAAGCCCAAGGGCTTCCTCTTCTGGGTGGTCACCGGCAGCGGCGACTACGCCTCCTTCGGCGGCGCCTGGCTCCAGATGCTCGGCCGGGCCTTCGGCAACTCGGCCATCCTGGCCGCGGCCGGCCTGGGCTTCCTGCTCCCGGTCGGACGCCGGCTCTGGCTCAAGCACCGCCACCGCCCGCTGCCGGTGGCCGGCGAGGAGCACGGCTCGACCACCGACCTGTGGGTCTGGCTGCTCTCCTCGGTCGTCGCGGTCAGCGTGGGCTTCCACTTCTTCGGCCACTACTACCTCCAGCTGATCCCGCCGCTGGTGCTGCTGGGCACCGGGGCGGTCGCCACCTCGGCGATCCGCTGGAAGCCCGTCCTGCTGTACACCACGGCCGCCGCCACGGTGTTCTGGAGCCTGGCGCTGGCCTGGCCGGGGGAGCGGCTCAACCGCACCACCGAGGTCGCCACCGCCGTCGCCGCCCAGACCACCCCCAAGGACACCGTGCTGGTCTGGGGCATGCACCCCGAGCTGTACTGGCTGGCCGACCGCAAGCCCGCCACCCGCTACCTGACCGCCGGCTTCCTCACCAACTACAGCGGCGGCAAGGACGGCAACCAGAACGTCGGCGAGCAGTTCAGCGTCTCCAACGCCTGGCAGACCTTCGACAAGGAGCTGGCCAACGGCCTGCCCGAGGTCGTGGTCGACGACTCCGGCATCGCCCCGTACCAGCCGGTCATGGTCCCCCGGATCGAGAACCTGCTGGACACCCACTACGAGATGGTCGGCGTCTTCGCCGACACCGTGGTGTACCGCCTCAAGCACTGAGGCGGCCCGTACCCGGGTTCCTCGCGGCAACGCCGTACACAGGAACTCCTGGCGGAAACGCCGTACACGCCGCGTCCGGGCGGCAGCCCCGTACACACGGAGGAGCCCCGGTGACCAGGCGGTCACCGGGGCTCCTCCGTGTTCGGGCCCTGCGTTACGCGGGCACCGAGGCCACGCCGGGGGCGAGGAAGGCCTTGCCGTTCACCCGCTCCGAGACGCCCTCACGGTCCAGGTACGGGGTGATCCCGCCCAGGTGGAAGGGCCAGCCGGCACCGGTGATCATGCAGAGGTCGATGTCCTGCGCCTCGGCGACGACACCCTCCTCCAGCATCAGGCCGATCTCCTGCGCCACGGCCTCCAGGGCACGGGCGCGGACCTGCTCCCCGGTGAGCACCGAGTCGCCGAAGGTCAGCAGCTCCAGCACCTCGGGGTCGAGGACCTGCTGGCCGTCCGTCCAGGTGTAGAAGCCGCGCTTGCCGGCCTTGACCACCTTGGCGAGGTTCTCGGAGACGGTGAACCGCTCCGGGAAGGCGCCGTGCAGGGTCTCCGAGACGTGCAGGGCGATGGCCGGGCCGACCAGCTCCAGCAGCACGATCGGGGACATCGGCAGGCCGAGCGGCTCGACGGCCTTCTCGACGTCGGCGATCGGGGTGCCCTCGTCGATGATGCCCTGGATCTCGCCCATGAAGCGGGTCAGGATCCGGTTCACCACGAACGCGGGGCGGTCCTTGCAGAGCACCGAGGTCTTCTTCAGCTTCTTGGACACCGCGAAGGCGGTGGCCAGCGAGGCGTCGTCCGTCGAGTCGCCGCGGACGATCTCCAGCAGCGGCAGGATCGCGACCGGGTTGAAGAAGTGGAAGCCGACGACCCGCTCGGGGTGCTTCAGCTTCGAGGCCATCTCGGTGACCGACAGCGAGGAGGTGTTGGTCGCCAGCACGCAGGTCGGCGAGACCACGTTCTCCAGGTCCGCGAAGACGGCCTGCTTGACGCCCATCTCCTCGAACACGGCCTCGATGACGAAGTCCGCGTCGCCGAAGGCGGCGGCCTTGTCCAGCGAGCCGGAGACCAGGCCCTTGAGACGGTTGGCCTTGTCCTGGCCGATCCGGCCCTTGCCGAGCAGCTTGTCGATCTCGGCGTGGACGTAGCCGACGCCCTTGTCCACGCGCGCCTGGTCGATGTCGGTGAGGACCACCGGCACCTCCAGACGGCGGGCGAACAGCAGCGCCAGCTGCGAGGCCATCAGACCGGCGCCGACGACGCCGACCTTGGTGACCGGGCGGGCCAGCGACTTGTCCGGCGCGCCGACCGGGCGCTTGGCCCGGCGCTGCACCAGGTTGAAGGCGTAGATGCCGCTGCGCAGCTCGCCGCTCATGATGAGGTCGGCCAGGGCCGCGTCCTCGGCGTCGAAGCCGGCCTGCAGGCTGGCCTTGTCCGCGAGGTCGAAGTCCTTGGCGGCGGCGATGATGTCCAGCGCCCTGTAGGCGGCCGGAGCGGCGCCGTGCACCTTGGCGTCGGCGACCATGCGGCCCCAGAGGACGGCGTCGTCCCAGGCCTTGCCGCGGTCGATCGCCTCGCGCTCGACGACGACGTCGCCCTTGACGACCTTGGCGGCCCAGAGCAGCGACTGCTCCAGGAAGTCGGCCGGCTCGAAGATCGCGTCGGCGATCCCCAGCTCGAACACGTCCTTGCCCTTGAGCTGCTTGTTCTGGTTCATCGAGTTCTCGACGATGACCTTGACGGCCTTACCGGCACCCACCAGGTTCGGCAGGATGGTGCAGCCGCCCCAGCCGGGGACGAGGCCGAGGAAGACCTCGGGCAGCGAGAAGGCCGGGACGCCCGCCGACACCGTGCGGTAGTCGCAGTGCAGGCCGACCTCGACGCCGCCGCCCATCGCCGCGCCGTTGTAGAAGGCGAAGGTGGGGACGGGCAGCGTGGCGATCCGCTGGAAGACGTCGTGGCCGCCCTTGCCGATGGCCAGCGCGTCCGCGTGCTCCTTGAGCAGCTCGACGCCCTTGAGGTCGGCGCCGACCGCGAAGATGAACGGCTTGCCGGTGATCGCGGCACCGACGATCGTGCCCTCGGCGGCCTCGGCCGCGACCTGGTCCAGCGCCTCGTTCAGCTTGAGCAGCGAGCCCGGGCCGAAGGTGGTCGGCTTGGTGTGGTCGAAGCCGTTGTCCAGGGTGATCAGGGCCAGCCGGCCGGCCTGCAGCGGCAGGTCGAGGTGGCGGACGTGCGCGGTCGTGACGACCTCGCCCGGGAAGAGCTCGGCGCCGCGGGTCAGCAGCTCGGTGGTGTTCGTCATGGTCACTTACCACCCTCGAGCTCGGTGTTCTGGGTCGCTCCGCTCCAGTGGGGGTTCTCCCAGATGATGGTGCCGCCCATGCCGAAGCCGATGCACATCGTGGTGAGGCCGTAGCGGACGTCCGGGCGCTGCTCGAAGCGGCGGGCCAGCTGGTTCATCAGGCGCACGCCGGAGGAGGCCAGCGGGTGGCCGAAGGCGATCGCGCCGCCGTACGGGTTGACCCGCTCGTCGTCGTCCGCGATGCCGTAGTGGTCCAGGAAGGACAGGACCTGGACGGCGAAGGCCTCGTTGATCTCGAAGGCCTGGATGTCGTCGATGGTCAGACCGGCCTTGGCCAGCGCCTTCTCGGTGGCCGGCACCGGGCCGATGCCCATGACCTCGGGCTCGACGCCCGCGAAGGCGAAGGAGACCAGGCGCATCTTGACCGGGAGGCCGAGCTCCTCGGCGACGTCCTCGGCGGCCAGCAGCGAGGCGGTGGCGCCGTCGTTCAGACCGGCCGAGTTGCCCGCGGTGATGTTGCCGTGCGGGCGGAACGGGGTCTTCAGGCCGGCCAGCGACTCCATCGTGGTGCCCGGGCGCAGCGGCTCGTCCACGGTGGCCAGGCCCCAGCCGGTCTCGCCGACCTCGGGGTTGGTGTTGCGGATCGAGATCGGCACCAGGTCGGGCTGGATGTCGCCGTTGGCGTACGCCTTGGCGGCCTTCTCCTGGGAGCGCACGGCGTAGGCGTCGCAGCGCTCCTTGGTCAGGTGCGGGAACCGGTCGTGCAGGTTCTCCGCGGTCATGCCCATGAACAGGGCGGACTCGTCGACCAGCTTCTCGGAGACGAAGCGCGGGTTCGGGTCGACGCCCTCGCCCATCGGGTGGCGGCCCATGTGCTCGACACCGCCGGCCACGACCACGTCGTACGCGCCGAAGGCGATGCCGCCGGCGGTGGTGGTCACGGCGGTCAGCGCGCCGGCGCACATGCGGTCGATCGCGTAGCCGGGGACGGACTTCGGCAGGCCGGACAGCAGGGCGGCGGTGCGCCCGATGGTCAGGCCCTGGTCGCCGATCTGCGTGGTGGCCGCGACGGCGACCTCGTCGATGCGCTCGACGGGCAGGTTCGGGTTACGGCGCACGAGCTCCCGGATGCACTTGACGACGAGGTCGTCGGCGCGCGTCTCGTGGTAGATGCCCTTCGGGCCTGCCTTGCCGAACGGGGTGCGGACGCCATCGACGAAGACGACGTCCCTCGCGGTACGAGGCACGGGGGCTCTCCTCCCAGGGACCAACATGACGATTGGGCGGGCTGCCGCCGTCGAAGACCCGAGCGGCGCCGCATCACCGCCATGCTACCCGCCGGTAACCAACCTGCCCAGGCCCCTCGGAGGGATCCGACCATGTGTCCCCCGACACGTTCCCCGGCCCGTCCGACCAGGAGCGTCGTTCCCGGGCGCGGCGAACGGTGCGACGAACGGGTACGACGGACGGGTACGACGAAGGGGATGCCACCCGTACGGATGACATCCCCTTCCACGTGTTGCCGTGATCGGTCCTGGAGCGTGATCAGTCCTGGGCCGCGGCCGCGGCGAACGCGGCGGCCACCGCCGGCGCCACCAGGTCCACCTGCCACTGCCGGGCGCCGAACCCGCGCAGGGCGGCGGCCACGGCCTCGGGGCCCGGCTCGGTCGGCGGGTGCCAGCAGACCCGGCGGACGGTGTCCGGGGTCATCAGGTTCTCGGCCGGCACGTGGTACCGCTCGGCCAGCTCGCTGATCGCGGCGCGCGCACCGGACAGCCGGGCGGCGGCCACCGGGTCCTTCTCGGCCCAGGCCCGCGGCGGCGGCGGTCCGTCGTGCGGCGCGGTGGCCGGCGGCAGCATGTTCTCCGGGATCTCCCGGGCGCGCTGCACGGCCGCCAGCCACTGCTCCAGCTGGCGTCGGTGCACCCGCGGGCCGAAGCCCTGGACGGCCTGCAGGGAGGCGATGTTCAGCGGCATGGCCAGCGCGGCGTTGACGATCGCCGCGTCGGCGAGCACCCGGCCGGGGGAGACGTCGCGGTCCTGCGCCATCCGGTCGCGGACCAGCCACAGCTCGCGCACCACGGCCAGCTGACGGCGGCGGCGGATCTTGTGCAGCTGCGAGGTGCGGCGCCACGGGTCGTTGCGCGGGCCAGGGCGGGGCGCGGCGGCGATCGAGGCGAACTCCTCCATCGCCCAGCCGAGCTTGCCCTGGGCGTCCAGCTCCTGTTCGAGTGCGTCGCGCAGCTCGACCAGCACCTCGACGTCCAGAGCGGCGTAGCGCAGCCACGGCTCGGGCAGCGGGCGGGTGGACCAGTCGACCGCGGAGTGCTCCTTGGACAGGCTCAGTCCGAGCACGTTCTCGGTCATCGGCCCGAGGCCGACCCGGGCGAAGCCGGCGATCCGCCCGGCCAGCTCGGTGTCGAACAGGCGCTGGGGTCTCATGCCGACGTCGGACAGGCAGGGCAGGTCCTGGCTGGCCGCGTGGACGACCCACTCGGCGTCCTCGACGGCCTTGCCGAGCGCACTGAGGTCCGGGCAGGCGATCGGGTCGATCAGGGCGGAGCCGGAACCCGCGCGGCGCAGCTGGATGAGGTAGGCGCGCTGCCCGTAGCGGTAGCCGGAGGCCCGTTCGGCATCGACGGCCACCGGTCCGGTGCCCGCGGCGAAGGCGGCGACGACGGCGCCCAGCGCCTGTTCGTCCGCCACGACGGGCGGGATCCCCTCCCTCGGCTCAAGGAGCGGGACCGGGGCTGCTTCTTCTGGGATGGCTGCTACGGCGTCGGTCACCCCCCAAGGGTACGACGGTCCTCGCGGCCGGGAGTGTTGTCGGACTGGTCAGACTGTTGATCGCCCGGGGGCGGCCCGCCCCGCTCCGGGGCGCGGTTCGCCCGCCGCGGGCCCTCCGGGGGTGACGGGAGTTCGGCGGCGGGAGGTTGACGACGGGAGTTCGGCGGCGGGCCCCGGAACAGCGCCGCGGGGGGGGGGGGGGGCACGGGCGGCCGCGGCCGCCCCCGGGGGGGGGGCGGGGCGGGGGACGGGGGGTTTGGGGT